>DAHZDR010000341.1 GCA_027403435.1 Deltaproteobacteria bacterium | reverse complement strand
GGACCGTTCGAGGCCTGGATTGTCGCGCTCGCCGAAGGCGACGCGATTCGCGCCGTGGCGGCCCACGGCGCGCTGATGCCGGCGGCGCCGCTGGAGGATTCAAGCATGCTGGCCGCATGCGTTCGGAGCGGCCGCCCGGCGGTCCGGCGGCGCCACGCCGCGCGCCGGAGCGCGCCGCGCCAGGAGGATCGGCTGTTCGCCCGCTTCAAGACATACGCTTGCGTGCCGTTCCATGGCGGCGCGATCGCCCTGGCGGCCAACGCGGCGATCGAAGAGCGGGCGCTGGAACGAACGGCGGCGCTGGCCGCGCGGCTCGACCCGATACTCGCCAAATGGCGCGCGGAAGCGGAAAGCGAACGTCTCGAACGTCTGGTCAGAACCCTTGGGATGCGGCTTTACGGGGCGGTGGACGCGGAACGGGCGCGAATCGCGCGCGACCTTCACGACCATCAGGCGCAACTGCTGGCGGCGGGGCGCATCGCCCTGGAGGCGGGTCCGGACGAAGCGCGCGGAATCTTCAAACAACTCGAAGACGCCTTGCGGCTCAGGGTCCGCGAGTTGCGGCCGGCGACGCTCGGCCGTGCGTCGCTCGAAGAGGCTCTGCGCTACGAATTGCGCCGGCTGGCCGACGCCGGAATCCGCAGCCGCCTGATGCGTCCGGAGCGGATCGGCGCGTTGACGCGCCCGGTACAGCAGGTGTGCTATCAGGTGGCGCGCGAGGCGCTGGCCAACGTGATGCGCCACGCGGGAGCGACGCACGTCGAAATCGCGGTCGAAAAGCGCGGGCGGACGGCGCGGCTCTCGATTCTCGACAATGGCAAAGGCATTCCGGAGCCTTCGGGTCGGACCGGGATGGGACTGAGCGGATTGATCGAACGGCTGGAGTTGATGGGCGGCCGGCTCAAGATCGAATCGAAGCGCGGCGCGACCCGGCTGGTCGCCGAGATTCCCGAACCGGTATGAGCGGCGACGACGAAAAAATTCGCGTGCTGATCGCCGACGACCATCGGGTGCTGTTGGGATCGCTGCGCGCGCTGCTCGAACGCCACGGTTTCATCGTGGTGGGCGAGGCGACGACCGGCGAAGACGCGGTGGCGCTCGCCGCGAAAGTGCGCCCGCAGGTGATCGTGATGGACCTGGAGATGCCGGGAACGGGCGGACTCGCCGCGGCCCATCGCCTGCGTAAGACGACGCCCGCCGCAAAGGTGCTGATCCTGAGCGCGCATGAGGACGAGGAGCAGGTGCTGGAGGCGCTGTCGGAGGCGGGCGTCGCGGGTTATCTGGTCAAGAGCGACGCGCCCGAGGAGCTGCTGAACGCGGTGCGCACGGTGCACGGCGGACGGCGCTATGTAAGCCCGTCGGTCGCGCCGATCGTGCTCGGCCGGCTGCGCAATCCGCATCCCGCCGGCGCGGGCGCCGGACCGCATCTGAGCAAACGCGAGCGCGAGGTGCTGCGGCTGGTCGGCCAGGGCGCGACCAGCAAGGATATCGCGCAGCGGCTCGGCATCAGCCCAAAAACCGCGCAGGCCCATCGCGAAAACATCAAGGAAAAGCTCGATTTACATACCACGGCCGATATGGTGCGCTATGCTATCAAGCACAAAATCGTAAAGCTGGACTGATTGCGCCAGGTGGCGGAGCCGATCGCCGGGTTCGCCGCGGCCAATGGAAGTGCTAGAAAGAAGGATACTTCGGGGATTTAAGCTAAACAGGGGAGATTGTATGGAGCGTAAGGGCGTTCATCATATCGGGTTGGCGACACTGGATTACGATCGCACCGTGGATTTCTACACCCGCAAGCTCGGCTGGAGTATCGCGTGGTGCGACATCCTGGAGCCGTCAGAAGGGGGCCGGATCAAGCACGTGTTCATGGACACCGGCGACGGCACGCTGGTCGCCTTCATGTGTCCCGAGCACGTCCCCAGCATCCCGGCCGAGTTCAAGACCGACATCAATAGCGCGCAGAATCTGCCGCCGGCGTTTTACCATTTCGCCTTCGATTGCGCCTCGGTCGAGGAGCTCGAGGCCAAGCGCGAGGCGCTGCTCAAGCATGGGATCGACGTGACGCCGGTGGTCGATCACGAATGGTGCCGCTCGATATACTTCAA
>DAHZDR010000316.1 GCA_027403435.1 Deltaproteobacteria bacterium | reverse complement strand
TTGAGGTCGGTCCCGCCCACACCCGCGGCGACGTGCTCGCGTATGTGCCCGCCGACCGCGTTATCTATACCGGCGATATTCTCTTTGTCGGCGGCCATCCGATTATCTGGGCCGGTCCGATCGCCAACTGGATCAAGGCCTGCCAACTGATGCTCGAACTCGACGTCGCGACGGTCGTTCCCGGCCATGGACCGATTACCGACAAGCGCGGCGTCGCCGCGGTCAAAGGCTACCTCGAATATATCGAGCGCGAGGCGCGCCGGCGCTTTGACGCGGGGATGCCGGCGGCGGACGCCGCGCGCGACATCTCGCTCGCCGACTATTCGTCATGGGGCGACGCCGAGCGAATCGTGGTCAACGTCGCCACGCTCTATCACGAATTTTCCGGCGGCGCGGCGCCGATGCCGCCGATTGCGGAACTGTTCGGCCTGATGGCGGAATTGCGCCGTAACCGCCGCGCCTGATGAAACGTCCGCGCCTTTGCGCGGGTTCGCTTCACGATTCGGGGCGGACGACGGTTTCGACGGTAAGGCCCGCCGCGCCTTCGGCGGGACGATAGTTCAGCAGTTCAAAGCCGATTACTTTGCCGCCGGCATCTTTCATCAGAACCACTTCGTCGGCGGTTTCTTCGCAGACGCTTTCCTTGGCCGGATCGCCGAACCATACCGTGAGAGTCTGGCCGGCGAGATCGTGGATCACCTTGATTTTATCCATATGCGTTCTCCCGCCTTGATCGCGTCCGTCGGATAAGCGGTGACGAGAAAGCCCTCACCATTTTGACGCCTGGCCACCGCACAAATCCAGCGCAACGGACCGCCCCGATAAAAGAGGAAAACGTCGTCGGCCTTGCGGCTGCGCCTGACTTCGTCCGGATCGCCAAGAGTGTTCTCGACTTCCCGCTCTCGTCCCGCCATTACTGGATGCTTTTGAGTCGCGATGAACTCCCAGTATGCGGCGGTGCATCTTACCGAAAACCCAATCGGAGTTGTGATATCGAAAAGAGAACCGCCTCCACCACCGTTGCGTTTGGCCGATTTCGCCATTTTCCTTTCGAGCCGTTGCTCCTCGGATAGCCGGATTGCGGCGTAGGCGTTCCCGCGCGGCCGCGTCGGTCAGCGGGATTTGGGCAGGCCGAGGACGCGCTCGGCGATGATATTGCGCTGAATCTCCGAGGTTCCGCCTTCGATCGTGTTCGCCCGCGAACGCAAAAAATGATGCTGCCAGCGTCCATTCTGCACCGCGTGCGCCGAGCCGCGCATGAGCTGGCTCGCCGGTCCCTCCAGCGCCATCGCGAACTCCTGCATCCGCTGGTTCAGCTCCGACCACGCGAGTTTCGAAATCGAGCCTTCCGGTCCCGGATTGCCGCCCTTGAGGATTTTCGAAAACGCGCGATAGGACGTAAAGCGCATCATTTCGAGCTCGACGAAAAATTGCGCGAGTTGCTGGCGAATCAACGGATCTTTCGTCGCGGGCGCGCCGTTGCGGATCGTCGCGCGCGCCAGATCGACGATTTCGTCGTAGATAATCCGGTAGCGCATCACGCCCGCCAGCGCCGCCGTGCCGCGCTCGTTCATCAGCGTGGTCGTGGCGACGCGCCAGCCCTCATTGAGGCCGCCGAGCAGATTGGCGCGGGGCGCCCGCACGTCCTCGAAGAACATCTCGTTGAATTCGGCTTCGCCGGTCATCTGGCGCAGCGGCTTCACCGTGATGCCGGGGCTTTTCATATCGACCAGCAGGTAGCTGAGGCCGCGATGCTTGGGGGCGTCGGGATCGGTGCGCACCAGCAGCATGCACCAGTCGGCGACGTGGCCGAGCGTGGTCCATACTTTCTGGCCGTTGATGATAAATTCGTCGCCGCGCAATTCGGCGCGAGTGCGCAGCGAGGCGACGTCGGAGCCCGAGTTCGGCTCGGAAAAACCCTGGCACCAGATTTCGTCGCAACTCAGGATTTTCGGCAGATAGCGTTTTTTCTGTTCGTCGGTGCCGTAGGTGATGATGGTCGGAGCGGCCATCGCGAGGCCCAGCACGTTGAGCGGCGCCGGCGCGCGCATCCGCGCGATCTCCTCGTTGAAAATCGCCATCTCGACTTGCGAGGCGCCTTGGCCGCCGTATTCCTTCGGCCACGCCATCCCGAGGAAGCCGCCGTCATAGAGCCGGCGCTGCCAATCCTTGAGGAATTCGAGGGTGTTGGCGCCCTGCGGACGAAAGCCCGGCGCGCCCCATCCGGCGGGCAGATTGTCGCGCAGGAATTGCCTGACGCGGGCGCGAAACGCTTCCTGTTCGGGGGTGAAACCTAAGTCCATCGCGAATTCGTCTCCCGCCCGTACGCCGCCGCGCGGCCCAACGTCGCGATTCGCGGCGCGGCCGGCCGCTCGTCAGAGCGTGTTCATGATGCGAATCAGTTCGGCGCGGCCCCATTCGACCTCGAACCGATGCCGGTTCGCCATCCGGCGCAATTGGTCTTCGATCGGTCCGCCGGGCGGCGC
>DAHZDR010000298.1 GCA_027403435.1 Deltaproteobacteria bacterium | reverse complement strand
GCGCATTACTTCAACGCCGACGCGGCGGTGGGAAATCTGTGAGCGACGCGGGCATCGGTGCAAATTCCGGCGTGGACGGCGCGCCGCCGGCGGCGATCGTGCGCGGCGCGACGGGGTTGCTCGCCGAGATGGAGCGGACGAAGGCGCCCGGCGCGGTCGCGCGGACGCATCTGGAGACGGCGCGCGCGGCGCTGCGCGAACGGCAATTCGCGGGGGCGGGCGGAATCGAAATCGTGCGCGCGTTCACCGCCGCGGTGGACGATCTGATGCGGGCGCTTTATCGCTACGCCGACGCCGAGCACGGCCAGCGTTTTTCCCGCCTCAATCAGCGCATCGCGATCGTCGCGCGCGGCGGCTACGGGCGGATGGAGCTGAACCCGCACTCGGACATCGACCTGTTGTTCCTGCACGATTACAAACCGGGTCCGTATGTCGAGGTGGTGACGGAGCGGATTCTGCACGCGTTGTGGGACGCGGGCGTGACGATCGGCTATTCGGTCAGGAGCATCGCGGAATGCGTCAAGATGGCGGCGGCGGAGCTCAAGGAAAAGACCGCGATTCTCGACGCGCGTTTTCTGGACGGCGACGAAAAGCTCTACGCGCAGTTCGACAAGGCGTTGGCGGGCGAAGTGCTGAATCGCGACCAGCGGGCGTTCTTCGACGCCAAGCTCGGCGAGAGCCGCGGCCGCCATCAGCAGTACGGCGATTCGATCTATCTGCTGGAGCCGCAGATCAAGGAGGGCGAAGGCGGACTGCGCGATCTGCATACCGCGCTCTGGCTGGCGAAGGTCAAGTATAAGGTTCACGGCCTCGATGAGCTGGTGCGGAAGGCGGTAATTACCGAACGCGAATTGAACGACGTGGCCACGGCGCAGGATTTTCTGCTGCGCGTGCGCAATTTCCTGCATTTCCTGACCGGGCGGCATACCGACCAGCTCACTTTCGAATTGCAGGAGCGGATCGCGCCCCTGATGGGTTTCGCGGCGCACGACGGCGCGCCCGCGAGCGCGAATCTGATGCGCGCCTATTATCAGCAGGCGAGCACGATTTTGCAGTTCGCGGAGGGCTTGATCGCGCGCGTCACCGAAGACATGACGCCGGCGCGCTTCCTCAGACGCGGCGCGGGGCGGCAGATCCGGCCGGGCGTGGCGATTCAGGGCCAGGTGATAGGCATCACCAGCGCCGATTTTTTCCGCCGCGCGCCGCTCAACCTGATCACGATTTTCGCCGACTGCCAGGCGCACGAGGTCAAGCTTTCGGGCAGCGCCTATCAGATGGTGCGCGACAATCTGGACCTGATCGACGATGCGATGCGCTATGATCCGCGCACCGGGATGGCGCTGATGGGAATTCTCGGCGGACGCCAAGGCGTCGCCGGGACGCTCGAGGCGATGCATCGGGCGGGCGTGCTGGGCGCGGTGATTCCGGAATTCGGCAATCTTTACGCGCGGGTGCTGCACGACCTCTACCACATCTACACCGTGGATCGTCATTCGCTGGCGGCGGTGCGCGAGCTCGAGCGGCTGCGCGCGGGAGAATTCAAAGAGGCCAATCCGCTGCTGACCGAAGTCGCGCGCGAGTACGGCGGGCTGCCGATGGTGTTTCTGGCGCTGCTGCTTCACGATATCGGCAAGGGCCACGGCCACGACCATCACGAGCGCGGCGCGCAACTGGCGATCGGCGTATGCGCGCGGATGGGTCTTGACGAGGAAGAGACCGACCTGGTCATTTTTCTCGTGCGCGAGCATTTGATGATGTCGCAGGTGGCGCAGAAGAGTGACCTTGACGATCCGGGGACGGTGGAGGATTTCGCGCGAGAAGTCGGGTCGATCGATCGTCTGAAGGCGCTCTATCTGCTGACTTTCGCGGATATGCGCGCGGTGGCGCCAAAGGTTTACAACAACTGGCGCGACATGCTGCTCAGCGAGCTTTACATGCGCGCGCTCAAGACCCTGGAACAGGGCGGCCGCGAAGCGATCGATCCGGCGCGGCGCCTGGCCCACGCCAAAGGTGAAGTCAGAGAGCGGCTGGCGGCCGCCAACGCTCCCGAAGCGGCGATGGCGGAGTTCCTTGAGCTGATGCCTGATCGATATTTTCTGACCGTTCCTGAAAGCGACATCAAGTTGCATTTCGAACTGATGCGCGCGATCGACGAACGGCCGCTGGTCTGCCGCCATCGCCATTTTCCGGAGCTGGAGTTCAGCGAATTCATCGTGGTCACGCGCGACGTTCCCGGATTGTTCGCGAAGATCGCCGGCGTTCTGACCGCGAACAACCTCAATATTCTTTCGGCGCGTATCACGACCCGGGGCGACGGCGTCGCGCTCGATGTCTTCCGCGTTTCCCATCTTGGAACCGGCGTCGCGATCGCCATGGACGAGGAGCGCTGGGCGCGGGTCGAACGCGATCTGGAACGCGTGCTCTCGGACGAACGCGATATCGCCGAACTGGTCGCCGAAGCGCGGCGGACGCAATTCGGTTCCCGGCGTTTCACGCGCCGCTTCGCTACCGAGGTCACAATCGACAATCGCAGTTCCGACGAATTCACCGTGGTTGACGTTTTCACCCAGGACTGCGTCGGACTGCTTTTTGCGATTACGCATACGTTGTTCCGTCTCGGCCTCGTCATCCATCTGGCGCGCATCTCGACCAACGCGGATCAGGCGATCGACGTGTTTTTCGTCAGTGATCGCGAGGGCCGCAAGCTGGCCGATCTGGAGCGGATGAGGACGCTGCGCGCGGAACTGCTCGCGCATCTCGACGCCGATCCGAATCCGGCCGTGGCGAAGGCGAGCGAAGCATGACCGCGGCGGATGCGGGAGCGGGGACGGACGAGATTGGTTGGGACGAGCTGATCGACCGCCATATGGCGCGCCGCGCGGTCGAGCGCGGACTCAGCCGCAACTCGCTCGAGGCCTACGGCGTCGATCTGCGCGATTTCCAGCGACATTGCCGCGGCCAGGGCGTGGCGCCGGCGGCGGTGGACGCGTCGCGCCTGACGGCCTATCTTGCCGAACTCGGCGAGCGCGGCTTTCGTGTGTCGAGCCAACGGCGCCGGCTTTCGACGGTGCGCGGCTTGCTGCGCGAGATGCTTGAAGCGGGTATCCTCACGCGCGACCCGACGATCGGACTCGACCTGAAGCGCCATCCGCGGCCGCTCCCGCGCACGCTCGGACGCGCGGATGTCGAAGCGCTGATCGAGGCGATCGATTTATCGACGCTGCGCGGCATACGCGACCGCGCGATGCTCGAACTGGCCTACGGATGCGGCCTGAGGGTTTCCGAGCTGGTCGGACTGAAGTTCAGCCAGGTCAAGCCCGAAGCGGGCGTGGTGATCGTAATCGGCAAGGGCGACAAGGAGCGGATTGTGCCGCTCGGCGGCGCCGCGCGGCGGGCGCTCGAAGGGTATCTCGAAGCGCGGCGGCGGGCGGCGGGCGACCCGAATGCCAGTACGCGTGGCCGTGCGCGGGAAGCGGCGGCGGCGCGGCCGACTTCAGCGATTTTCGTGACGCGGTTGGGCCGCGCGATGACCCGGCAGGGTTTTTTCAAGGCGCTCAAGGGCTGGGCGGCGGGCGACCCGCGGCTTGCGTGGGTTAGTCCGCACACGCTGCGCCACTGTTTCGCGACCCATCTGCTGGAGGGCGGCGCGGACTTGCGGGCGGTGCAGGAGATGCTTGGCCACAGCGATATCTCGACGACCCAGATTTATACGCATCTTTCGCGCGGCCATCTGCGGCGCGTCCATCGCACCTATCATCCGCGCGCGACCCGCGCCGCGCGTCCGGCTCCGGCCGGCGCCGATCGCGGAAAGCCGCCCAAGGACGGCGAAGACTGATTTGGCCAACCCGCACGGATTCATAGTCGAACTGCTGATCTGGGCGCTGCCGACGGTTTTCGCGATCGTCGCGCACGAAGTGATGCATGGCGTGGCGGCGCGGTTTCTCGGCGACGACACGGCCGCGCGCGCGGGCCGGCTCACGCTCAATCCGTTGTCGCATATCGATCCATTCGGCACGGTGATTTTGCCCGCGTTGCTGCTCTTTGCGCATCTGCCGGTCTTCGGCTACGCGAAGCCGGTGCCGGTCGATTTCCGCCGCTTGCGCAATCCGCGCGGCGGCATGATCGCGGTGGCCGCGGCGGGACCGCTCACGAATTTCGCGGTGGCCGCGGCGAGCGCGCTCGCGGCGCGCGTTTTCGCCGCGCATCTGGGCGGACCCTACGGCCGCTCGATATTCTTCCCGCTCGCCCTGATGGCGCAGGCGTCGGTGATCATCAACGTCTCGCTTGCCGTCTTTAATCTCTTGCCGCTGCCCCCGCTCGACGGCGGACGGGTGTTGACCGGTCTGCTGCCTTTAGCCGCCGCGCGGCGCTTCGCGCGGATTGAGCGCTTCGGATTTCTGATATTGTTGTTGCTGCTTTATACGAACGCCGTGGACGCCGTGATCAATCCGATAATTTTCGCGATTACGCGAGCGCTGCTATGAGCGACGAAAGTTCCGCCGCGAAGTTCGAGGGCGAGGCGGGCGGAATGCGTTTCCGCCTGCCGATCTATGAGGGGCCGCTCGATCTGCTGCTCCATCTGGTCAAGCGCGCGGAGCTCGATCCGCACGACGTTGGCGCCAGCATCATCACCGAGCAGTATCTCGCCCATCTGGAGCTGATGGAGCGGCTCAATCTGGATATCGCGGGCGAATACCTGGTGATGGCGGCGACGCTGCTGCTAATCAAGTCGTTCGCGATGCTGCCGCATCCGGAGCTGGCCGATCAGGAAGAGGCCGAGGAGCTCAAGCGCGATCTGGTCGAGCGGCTGCTCGAATACCAGCGCTATCGCGAGGCGGCCGCCAAGCTCGAAGCGCGGCCGCTGCTCGGCCGCGACGTTTTCGCGGCGCCGCGCCAGGCGGCGCCGGCGGCCGATACGGCGGAGGCGCCGTGGCGCGTGACGATTTTCGACCTGGTCAGCGCGATGGCCACGGTGCTGAAGCGGTTCGTCGATCGCACGCCGCGGCGAATCGAACTGCGCGATATTCCCGTTGCGCAATGTATCCCGCGCGTGCTGGCGGCGCTGGGCGAGGCCGATCGCGTCGAGTTCCTCGCGCTGTTCGACGCCCTCGACGATCGGTCGCTGGTGATCGCGACCTTTATTGCTTTGCTCGAATTAATCCGCCGCGGCGCGGTCAGCGTATGGCAGGAGCGGCGCGGGGGGCCGATACTGCTGGGACGCGGCGAACGCTACGCGGCGCAAACCGCGCCGGCGGCTGACGCCGCCGCGCAACCGTCCGCCGAATCCGGCGCGGAGGGAGGCCTTTCCGGGAACGATGGCGGCGAAATCGATCGCAACGATGGAGGAAGCGGGGACGGCGTCTAGCCGGGCCCGCGCGACGTGGTGGAAGAGGAACGGCTAAAGGCGATTCTGGAAAGTCTTTTGTTCGCGGCCGGCGAACCGGTGACGCTCGCGCAGTTGGCGTCGGCGCTCGAAACCGTCCCGCGCGACGATATCCGCCGCGCGCTGGGCGAGCTGGCGGCGGCGTACGCCGCCGCCAGCCGCGGCGTCGCGCTTGAAGAGGTCGCCGGCGGCTACCAGCTTCGCACTCCGCGCGAGCATGCCGCCTACGTGCGCCGGCTGCTCGCGGCGAAACCGCCGCGCCTCAGCCGTCCGCTGATGGAGACGGTCGCGATCGTCGCCTATCGCCAGCCGATCACGCGGCCGGAGATCGAGCAGTTGCGCGGCGTCGATTGCGGCGGCGTGATCGATACGTTGCTCGAACGCGGCCTGATCAAAATCGCCGGCCGCAAGGAGGCCCCAGGCCGTCCACTCGTTTACGCCACCACGCCCGAATTTCTCGAACTATTTGGTCTGAAAGACCTTGCGAGTCTGCCCGATCTGGAGGAGTTCCGCGAAATCGAATTGCCGCGTGAAGACGCGCGGCTGCTTGACCTGGACGCGCCGCCGCACGATACAGCGGCGGCCGGCGAAATCGGGGCTTTGACCGCATCCGACGCCGAGTCGCCGCCAGTCCCGTCCGAAACGCCGGAATCCGCCGCGTCCGGCGCCGCGCCAGACGAGCCGGCGGCGGCGAGCGAAGCTTCGGAGCCATCCGCGGCGCTGGCCGGCGAAGCCGATTCCGAGGTTCAAGCCGCGCCCGAAGCCGATCCGGAAACTGGCGACTCGAACTAGCCCGGCGCGATAGCGCTCACACCTGGAAGCGCCAGACCGCGCCATTTTTCACGATCCGGCCGCAGGAGGGCGACGCGAAATGCGTGCCGAAGACGGTCACCGGACGGTCGGCGTAGCGCTCCAGAAACGCGCGCCGCGTGCTTCGCGCAAGTTCGGGAATGGCGTCGAAGCCGCAGTTCCATTGCGGATGGATGCACTGAATCGGATGGTGCATCAGGTCGCCGGTGATTACCGCCTCTTCGCCGCGTGAGGAAATCCGCACGCTGAAATGGCCGGGGGTGTGCCCGGGAGTCGGTTCGAGCCAGATTTCGTCGGTTACGCGATGGCCTTCATCGACCAGATCGGCCAAGCCCGCATCGACGATCGGCCGCACCGAATCGTCGATTGGATCTTTGATGAAGCGGTCCTGCTCGGCCGACCAGTGTTTCCATTCCTCGCGGCCAAACAGGTAACGCGCGCGCGTGAAGGTCGGGACCCAGCGCGCGCCGACCAGCCGCGTGTTCCAGCCGACGTGATCGACGTGCAGATGCGTGCAGATTACGTAATCGAACGAATCCGGCGGAAAACCGCCCTTTTCGAGATCGCTCAGGAAATTCGTATGGAGCTGGTTCCAGCCCTCGAAGCCCCGGTGCTTGTCGTTGCCGATACAGGTGTCGACGACGATGCGCTTGCCTTTCGATTCGAGCGTGAGCGCGTGGATACTCATCCGGACGCGGCCGTTCTCGTCGCAAAAATGCGGCATCAGCGCGTCCGCTTCACGCCGTACGTTCTCGGGCGTGGCGTCGGGCAGAACGAAAGTGGCCTTCGAGAGCGTTTCCATCTCGACGAAGCGGTTGATAACCACATCTCCGATACGCCATTGATTCATGGGCGGCCTCCGCGCGGTGAAAATCTCGTGCGAAGCTATCGCGAATCGCGCCGCCGCCGCAAACCCGGCGCGGACCTCAGCCCTCGTTTTCCTCGAAGAAGCCGGCTTCGGGCGCGTAGTTCTCGAAGCGCGTGTACTGGCTCAGATAGGTGAGTTTGGCGGTGTCGGTGGGGCCGTTGCGCTGCTTGGCGATAATCACTTCGGCGACGCCCGGTTCCTTGCTGTCGCGATGATACATCTCGTCGCGGTAGATGAAGGCGATGACGTCCGCGTCCTGCTCGATCGCGCCCGATTCGCGGAGATCGGCGAGCAGCGGACGGCGGTCGGGGCGCGTTTCGACCTGCCGGTTGAGCTGCGACAGCGCGATCACCGGGACTTTCAGCTCCTTGGCGAGAGCCTTGAGCGAGCGCGAAATTTCGGCGATTTCCTTTTCGCGCGATTCGCCCGGCCGCGACGACCGCATCAGTTGCAGGTAATCGACGATCACCAGACCCAGCCGCGAGTTGCGCTCGCGCATCAGCCGCCGGCATTTCGCTTTCAGCACGATTGGCGACGTGTCCGAACTGTCGTCGATAAAAATCGGCGCTTCGGCCAGCCGCGCAGCCGCTTCCGCCAGCTTTGGGAAATCGCGGCCGCTCAGAAAGCCCGCGCGCGCCTTCGAACTGTCCACGCGCGCCTCCGAGCAGAGCATCCGCAGCACGAGCTGTTCCTTGGACATTTCGAGCGAGAAAAACGCGACGCCCACGTGCGGGTCGGCGTCGAGCGCGGCGTGCGCGCAGATATTCAGCGCCAGCGCGGTTTTGCCCATGCTCGGCCGCGCCGCGATAATGATCAGGTCCGCCGGCTGCAAGCCCGCCGTCAGCCGATCGAGATCGGTGAAGCCGGTCGGCACGCCCGTCACCAGCTCCTTGTTCTCGTACAGCCGCTCGATCATTTTGAGCGATTCGCGCGTCAGCTCGCTCATGGGATGGAACGACTGACGGATGCGCCGCTCGGAAATTTCGAAGATGCGATGCTCGGCGCCGTCGAGGAACTCCTCGACGTTGGACGGCGCGTCGTACGCGCCCGAGGCGATTTCGGTCGCGGTCGAGGCGAGCGCGCGCAAGACGGATTTCTCGCGCACGATCCGCGCGTAATGGCCGACGTTGGCCGCGGTCGGCACGCACGCCGCCAACTCCGCGATATAGGCCGCGCCGCCGACCGCCTCCAGCGCGCCTCGAACCCGCAGCGCCTCGCTCAGCGTAATCGCGTCAACCGGCCGGTTATGTTCGGTGAGATCGGTCATCGCGCGGAAGATTTCGCGATGCGTCTCGCGGTAGAAATCGTCGGCGCCGAGCGCCTCCAGCGCGACGTTGATCCCTTCGTTATCGAGCAGAATCGCGCCGAGCACCGATTGTTCGGCCTCGATATTCTGGGGTGGAACGCGTTTGAAAATGTCGTCCGCCGCCGCCACCTGTACCCACCACCGCGTCTGATTTGGTCCGGCGAAGCGGACCGTTGCGTCGGATCAAAGTATCCGCGCGGAGGATCGCCGCCGCAAGCCGATTCACGCTGCGGACCCGCCGCGGCGCGCCAAAAATCCACACTGTCCACAGGCTAGCGGCGGCGGCCGCGCCGAGGCTTGCCGCGCGCCGCGAACGGTCCGATCGCGACGCCAAACAGGAAGCCGCCGACGTGCGCCCACCACGCCACTCCACCCACCAGCGGCCCTTGCGCGCCCGCCGCGATTCCCGCGTAAAGCTGCGCCGCGAACCACGCCAGCAAATAAATCACCGCCGGAATTTCCGGCGTCCAGATAAAGAAGCCGAGCGGCAGAATCGTCATGATCCGCGCCCGCGGATAGAGCACGAAATACGCGCCCAGCACGCCCGCGATCGCGCCGCTCGCGCCGATTACGCCGACGCGTGAATCCGGGGCCATCGCGATCATCGCCAGGCCGGCCGCGATTCCCGCCGCGAAATAAAAGATCGCATAGCGCCGCGCCCCCGTCCGATCCTCGACCGCCGGGCCGAAAATGAACAGATAGAGCATGTTGCCAAGCACATGGAGCACGCCGCCGTGCAGGAACATGGAGGTGACCAGGGTCGCCAGCGCGCGCGCCTCGCCAGTCGCCGTGCGCGCTCCGAGGATCGCCGCCGGCGTCATCGCGTAGCGTCCGAGCAAGGCCCGCGCGCCGCTTCCCAGCCGCATCTCATACGCGAACACCGCCAGATTCGCCGCGATTAGCGCGGTATTGATCGGCGTCAGGCGCCGTGTCGATTCGCTGTTGCGCAGGGGAATCATGCGTCGGCGCCGGGTGGCGTCCGGTATAGTAGCGGCGCCGCCGCGTCCGGGCGAACCGACGCCGCGCGCTTGAGCGCGCCCGCGATTCATGCGAAAGAACACCGCATGAGCGGACGTGGCCGCGCCCGCCGTTCGCGGCGATCCGCGGCCGCCCCGGCCTCGTGAATTTCCCGAACGGACGCCCCGTGACGGTCCGTATCCGAGGGAGGTGACGATGGAAATAGTAAAGCAGGAAGTTATGGTGGACACGGTTGGCGGCAAGATGCCCTGCCATCTCGCGCGGCCCGCGGCGGGCGGTCCCTATCCGTCGCTGGTGGTCGTGATGGAGGCGTTCGGCCTCAACCAGAACATCCGCAATATCACCGATCGCTTCGCCGCCGAGGGCTTCGTCGCGATCTCTCCGAATCTTTATTTTCGCAACCCGGACAATGTCGTTGGCTACGATAATCTGCCCGGCGCAATCAAGCTGATGCAGAGTCTGGCCGACGATCAGATCGTTGCCGATATGGCCGCCGCGATCGGTTACGTAAAAACGCTCAAGGAGGCGAAGCCGAAATTCGGCACAACCGGCTTCTGTATGGGCGGCCGGATAGCCTTCCTCACCGCCGTGCATAATCCCGACGTTTACGCCGCAGCGCCTTTCTACGGCGGCGGGATGACTCGCGCGGGCCAGCCGGGCGGCAAGGCTCCCACCGACCACGCGGCCAACCTCAAGGGTCCCGTGCTGGCGTTTTTCGGCGGCAAGGACGCCTTCATTCCCGTGGCCGAGGTCGATAAATTCCGCGACGCGCTCAACCAAGCCGGCAAACCCGCCGAGGTCGTTCTTTACGCCGACGCCGACCATGGCTTTATGTGCGAAGAGCGTCCGTCGTTCCATCCGGAGCATGCGCGGGAGGCGTGGCCCAAAACCGTCGCCTTCTTCAAACAGCACCTGGGATAACGGCGTCGCGGCGCGCGGCTGGGTGGATCGGACTGACGCCGCGGGCGCGAGACAAAACGGGCGGACCGCTTCGGCGGCCCGCCCGTTTCAACCACGCGGATTTACGCCATTACTTCGGCATTACGGTCCAGGCGTTGCCATAAGCGTCGAGGCACGCCACTTCATTGATCGGCTTGCGCGTCACCGGGCCGTGTTTACCCTTGGGATAGCCCACCGGCATCAGCGCGTACGTTTGCACCTCGGGCGGCAGCTTCAGAATTTCGCGCACTTCGTCCTCGAAGAACGCGTGAATCGTCGTCAGCACGGTGCCAAGGCCGAAGGCGCGGCACGCCAGAATAATATTCTGGACGGCGGGATAGATGCTCGAGCCGGCGATTCGCCCCGCCGACGCCATCCGCGCTTTGATATCGTCGGGCAGGCTGGCCGCGCCCGTCCATATCGACTGTTTCAGACAGGGCACGATCAGCACCGGCGCGTCGCCCATGTGGTCGAAAAGATCGACCACCGTCTTCCACCAGCGTTCGTATTTCGCCGGGTCCATATGCGGCGGCGGTTTGGCGCCCTCGTAGAGCTTGCTCAGAATCGCCGAGGCCTTCTTGTAAACGGCGCCCAGCTTTTTCCGCTTTTCGGCGTCCTTGACCACAATAAACACCCACGATTGCGCGTTGCTGCCCGAAGGCGCGCGAATCGCGGCGTCCAGCACTTTCGCGATAATCTCGTCGGGAACCGGGTCCGGCTTGATACGCCGAATCGCCCGCGCCGTGTACATTGCCTCGAACAGTCCTATTTCAGCCATCGGTAAATTCCGTTCTCCGTATTGCGTGGTTGCGTGTGAACCCGCCGGGCGCTGTAATCTGACGCGTGCGTCAGGCCGGCCGCGCGTTCGAATCGCGCCGTCCGATCAGCATCGCGATCACTTTTTTTGCGTCTTCGGGATCCTTGACCATCGGCCCCGGCTGCACGCGATGCTTAAGAATCTTGTCGTCGTCGTTGAGCTCGCGCACCGTCGCGCAATATTCCAGCAGCAGTCCGTTGGGATCTTTGAAGTATATCGAGCGGCACCATTCGTGATCGACCACCGGCGTCACGTCGATCCCATGCTTGAGCAGCGCCTCGCGCTTGGCCTCGAGC
>DAHZDR010000294.1 GCA_027403435.1 Deltaproteobacteria bacterium | reverse complement strand
AACGGCTCGATCTGTTCAGGCCGGGGCGCGAAATCGAATCGCGCCACGTCGCCAATTCGTTCGCGGCGTTGCGTGACGAAGTCAAGCGACGGCGCGCTCCCGAAGTGCCGGGCCTGCCGCGCTTTTTCGGCGGCGCGGTCGGCTTTCTCGCCTACGATATCGTCCGTTGCTTCGAGCCGCGCGTGCCCGCCCGCGCCCATGACGATCTCGGCGTGCCCGACTTCTGCCTGATGTTCACCGATACGGTGCTGGTCTTCGACAACGTGCGCCAGTCGCTCAAGATTATTGCGACGGTAGCGCCGCGCGAGTTTCCGTCGGTCCGCCACGCCTACCGTGATGCGCAGGCGCGGATCGACGAGCTGGCGGCGCGGCTGACCGGACCCGCCGTGGCGCCGTCGCTCGGCGGTTTCGGCGCCGGCGTCAACGGCGAGATCCATATCGAGTCCAATCAGACGCGCGAAGGTTACATGGCGATGGTCGAGGCGGCCAAGGAATATATCCGCGCCGGCGACGTTATCCAGGTGGTGCCGTCGCAGCGCTTCGAGGCCCCGCTCACCGCCCATCCGTTCAACCTTTATCGCAGCTTGCGGACGATCAATCCCTCGCCTTACATGTTCTACCTGCGCCTTGGCGACCATACTCTGGTGGGCGCGTCGCCGGAGACGATGGTGCGCGTGGAGGGTCGGGAAATCACGCTTCGGCCAATCGCGGGAACGCGCCGGCGCGGCGCGAACGAGACCGAGGACCTTGCGCTCGAACGGGAATTGCTCGCCGATCCCAAGGAGCTCGCCGAGCATGTGATGCTGGTCGATTTGGGCCGCAACGACGTCGGCCGCGTCGCCAATATCGGCTCGGTCAGGGTTACGGAGCTGATGGCGGTCGAACGCTATTCGCACGTGATGCATATCGTGTCGAACGTGGTCGGCGAACTGCGCGAGGGCTGCGACGCCTTCGACGCGTTCCGCGCGACCTTTCCGCAGGGCACGGTCTCGGGCGCGCCGAAAATCCGCGCGATGGAAATTATCGACGGGCTCGAGCCGGTCCGGCGCGGCGTTTACGCGGGCGCCGTCGGCTATTTCAGCTACACTGGGAACACCGACACCGCAATCGCGCTGCGCACGCTGCTGGTCAAAAACGATCGCGTCTATATCCAGGCCGGCGGCGGCGTCGTCGCCGATTCCGATCCGGCGGCCGAATATGAGGAATCGGTCAACAAGGCGCGCGCGCTGATCCGGGCGCTCGGCGCGGCGCGCGAATTCGAGCGCGCGGCGGCGCGGAGGTAGTCGGCCATGAAACTCCTGATGATCGACAACTACGACTCCTTCACCTACAACCTCGTGCAATATCTCGGCGAGCTTGGGGCCGAGGTCGAAGTGCGCCGCAACGACGCGATCGACGTGGCCGGCGCGCGCGCGCTGAAGCCCGGCGCAATCGTGATTTCGCCCGGTCCATGCACGCCCGCCGAAGCCGGCGTCTCCGTCGCGATTCTGCGCGAGCTCGCCGGCGAACTGCCGATACTCGGCGTCTGCCTGGGCCATCAATGCATGGGCGAGGCCTTTGGCGCCAGGGTCGTGCGCGCCGGCCGCCTGATGCATGGCAAGACTTCGCCGATCATGCACGACGGCAAGACCATCTTCGCCGGCCTGCCGAATCCGTTCGTGGCGATGCGCTATCATTCGCTGCTGGTCGCGCCGGATTCGCTGCCGGGATGCCTGGAGGTCAGCGCGCGCACGGCGGAAGGCGAAATCATGGGTCTGCGCCATCGCGAATTCGCAATCGAAGGCGTGCAGTTCCATCCCGAATCGATCGGCACGCGCGAGGGCAAGGAGCTCCTGCGCAACTTTCTCGCCGGAGTCGGCGCGTGAGCCATCTGCGCCAGGCCTTCGAGCAGGTTTTGCGCGGCCGCTCGCTCGACGCCGCCGGCGCGGAGCGGGCGCTCGGGGAAATTCTCGACGACGTTTCGCCCGACGCGCTGGTCGCCGGTTTGCTTATCGCGCTCAAGATGAAAGGCGAGACCGCGACCGAACTGGCCGGCGGCGCGCGCGCGCTGCTGAGCCGCGCCCGTCCGCTCGACCTTGGCGCCCACCTGCTCGACACCGCGGGCACCGGCGGCGACGGCGCCGGAACCTTCAATATTTCGACCGCCGCCGCGATCGTCGCCGCAACCGCCGGCGTCCAGGTCGCCAAGCACGGCAATCGCGCGGTCAGCGGGCGGGTCGGCGCGGCCGACGCGCTCGAACGCTGCGGCGTGCGGATCGAGCTCGATCCCGCCGGTCTTGCGCGATGCCTGGCGCGGGCCGGATGCTGCTTCGTCTTCGCGCCCGCCTATCATCCGGCGCTCGCGCGGCTGGCGGCGATGCGCCGCACGCTGGCGGTTCGCACCGTGCTCAATCTGATCGCGCCGCTGGCGAACCCCGCCCGTCCGCGTCGCCAGTTGCTCGGCGTTTCGGAAGCGCGGCTGCTGCGTCCGATGGCCGAGGCGCTTGCCGCGCTGGGCGCGGAACATGCGATGGTCGTGCATGGCGGCGACGGCCTTGACGAAATTGCCCTGAACGCGCCCACCCGCGTGGTGGAGGCGCGGCGCGGCGAGTTGCGCGAATATGAAATATCGCCGGAGGCTTTTGGACTCGGCGCGGCGAGCGCCGCCGATTTCCTGACCGCCGATTCGGCCGCCGCCGCCGAGATGCTCGCGCGAACGCTTGCGGGTGAACCGGGCGCGGCGCAGGATATCCTGGCGCTCAACGCCGGAGCCGCGATTTACGTCGGCGGCCGCGCCGCGACGCTGGCACAGGGAGTCGCCGCCGCGCGGGAAATTCTGGCCGGCGGCCGCGCGCTCGAGACGCTCGAAAAATTGCGCCGGGCCAGCAACGATCCGGCCGCGGCCGCCTGAACGCGGAGTGACCCGATGGCTTCGATTCTCGACCGGATTTTCGCCGCCAAACGCGCCGAGGTCGCCGCATGCCGCGCGCTCGCGCCGCTTGAAGAGCTGGCCGCCGCCGCCCGCTGCGCGCCCGCCGCGCGTGATTTTATCGGCGCGCTCCGCGCGCGCGCGCCCGCCATCATCGCCGAAGTCAAACGCGCTTCGCCCAGCAAGGGCGATATTTTTCCCGGCCTCGATCCGGCCGCCGTCGCGCGCGCTTACGCCGCCGGCGGCGCCGCCGCGATTTCGGTGCTGACCGATCGGCATTTCAAAGGCTCGCTCGACGATCTGCGCGCGGTGCGCGCCGCCGTCGATTCGCCGATTCTGCGCAAGGATTTCATCTTCGACGCATGGCAGGTTTTCGAAGCGCGCGCGGCCGGCGCCGACGGTATTCTGCTGATCGCCGCGATGCTCGAACGGGAGCAATTGCGCGCGCTCGCAAGGGTGGCCGGCGAACTCGGGATGGCGGCGCTGGTCGAAGTGCACGACCGGCGCGAATTCGCGATCGCGAAGGCGGTTGGAGCCGCGCTGATCGGCGTCAACAATCGCAATCTGCATACGTTCAAAACCGATCTGGCGACCACCGAGGCGCTGCTTCAGAACGAACGCGGCGGCGCCTTGGTCGTCGCCGAAAGCGGAATCGAAACGCCCGCCGATCTGCGCCGGCTCTATCGGGCGGGCGCGCGCGCTTTTTTGATCGGCGAGAGCCTGCTGCGCGATGGCGCGCCGCGCGCCGCTCTCGACGCCCTGATCGCCGGCTTCGGCGCGGCGGAGGCCGCGGCCGCGCGATGAGCGTGCGGGTCAAAATCTGCGGCGTGACGCGGGTCCAGGACGCGCTCGCCGCGCTGGAATACGGCGCCGAGATAATCGGCCTGAATTTCCATCCGCCGAGCCCGCGTTGCGTTAGTCTCGAACGCGCCGATGAAATTCGCCGCGCAATCGCCGCGCGCGCGCTGGTCGCGGGCGTCTTCGTCAACGCGGCGCGGGAATTTATCGCGGCGCGGATTGCCGAACTGGCGCTCGATCTGATTCAGTTTCACGGCGACGAGGACGAAGCGGCGCTCGCCGGATGGCCGGTGGCGACGATTCGCGCGCTCAGGCTCAAACCCGACGCGCGGCTTACGGCGCTGCCGGCGACCCGCGCCGATTATCTGCTGCTCGACACCTTCCATCCCGGCCTCTATGGCGGCGCTGGAGTGGCGCGTCCGCTCGCGGGCCTGGAGCGGCTGGACCTATCCCGGGTGTTTCTTTCCGGCGGACTGGATCCCGCCAATGTCGGCGCGGCCGCCGCGCTCGGACCGTACGCGGTGGACGTGGCCAGCGGCGTCGAGTCGGCGCCCGGCGTCAAAGATCCATCACGGCTGAGGAGTTTTATCGCGAATGCAAAAACTGCCCGATAGCCGCGGACGTTTCGGCCAGTTCGGCGGACGCTATGTCGCCGAAACGCTGATGCCCGCGCTGTTCGAACTCGAAACCGCCTACCAGCAGGCGCGGCGCGATCCGAAATTCCGCGCCGATCTGAAACGTTACTCCGCCGAATACGTCGGCCGGCCGACGCCGCTCTATTTCTGCGCCAATCTCACCGCGAAGCTGGGCGGCGCGAAAATTTATCTGAAGCGCGAAGACCTGTGCCATACCGGCGCCCACAAGGTCAACAACACGCTCGGCCAGGCGTTGCTCGCGGTGCGGATGGGCAAGACGCGCGTCACGGCGGAAACCGGCGCCGGCCAGCACGGCGTCGCCACCGCGACCATGGCGGCGCTGTTCCGCCGCCAATGCGAAATTTTCATGGGCAGCGTCGATGTCGAACGCCAGGCGCTCAACGTCTTCCGCATGAAGCTGCTCGGCGCCACCGTCACTCCCGTCGATAGCGGCAGCAAAAGCCTCAAGGACGCGCTCAATGAAGCGCTGCGCGACTGGATCGCCACAGTGCGCGACACCTATTACCTGATCGGCACGGCCGCGGGACCCCATCCGTACCCGATGATCGTGCGCGACTTGCAGTCGGTAATCGGCCGCGAAACGCGCCGTCAGATAATCGCCCGTGAAAACCGGCTGCCCGACGTGATCGTCGCCTGCGTCAACGGCGGCTCCAACGCGATCGGCATATTCCATCCGTTTATCCGCGACGCCGGCGTGCGCCTGGTCGGAGTCGAAGCCGCCGGCCTTGGCCTGAGCGGCCCGCTGCATGCGGCGACGATCGCCGCCGGCAGCGTCGGCGTGCTGCACGGCAACCGCACCTACCTGCTGCAGGACGAGATGGGCCAGATTCGCGAGACGCATTCGATCGCCGCGGGACTCGACTATCCCGGCGTCGGCCCCGAGCATGCGTGGCTCAAGGATACCGGGCGGGCCGAATACGCCGCCGTAACCGACGCCGAGGCGTTGGACGCGCTCAAGGCGCTCTGCGAGACCGAGGGCATCATTCCGGCGCTCGAAAGCTCCCACGCCGTCGCGCATGCGATCAAGCTCGCGCCGACGCTCCCGCGCGAACGGATCATGGTGGTGAATTTGTCCGGCCGCGGCGACAAGGACATGCAGACCGTCGCCACCGCCTTCGGCGTGACGTTGTGACTATATCAATGGATACTCATAATAATACCCATCCCGGACGGATAGCGGCGCGCTTCCGCGAATTGCGGGCGCGCAACGAAGCGGCGCTGATTCCATTTATCGTCGCCGGCGATCCGAGCCTCCGGCGCACGCGCGAACTGGTGCTGGAACTCGAGGCGCGCGGCGCCGATCTGATCGAGCTGGGCGTGCCGTTTTCCGATCCGATGGCCGATGGCCCGGCGAATCAGCGCGCCGCCGCGCGCGGCCTTGCCGCGGGCGCCACGCTGCCGGCGATCCTCGCGATGGTCTCGGAACTCCGCCGCGCCACCCAAGTGCCGCTGATTCTCTTCGGCTACTACAATCCGATATTTCACTACGGATGCGATCGGTTGTGCGCGGACGCCGCCCGCGCCGGAATCGACGGGCTGCTGGTGGTCGATCTGCCGCCCGAGGAAGCCGCTGAACTGGCCCGGCCGGCGGCGCACAACGGCCTCGACATTATCTATTTGCTCGCGCCGACCACGCCGCTTGAACGGGCGCGGCGGATTGCGCGTTCGGCCAGCGGCTTCCTCTATTACGTTTCCGTCACCGGCGTCACCGGCGCCCGCGCCCGGCTGTCGGCCGACCTGGCCGGCAACGTCGAGCAGTTGCGCACGGTTACGAAGCTCCCGATTGGCGTCGGTTTTGGGATCTCGACCCCGGCGCAGGCCGGCCAGGTCGCCGCCTTCGCCGACGCCGTGGTCGTCGGCAGCGCATTATCGCTGCTGATCGAAGCGGACTATAATGAAAATGATTTGGTGGCGACGGCCGGCGAATTCGTCGCCGCCCTCAAGGACGCGATTCGCGCCGCCCGCCCCGCGGCGCCCGGCGCGACCGCCTGAACCCGGGGACTATCGACCATGGCCGTAGCCCATGCGCAAAACGCCGCGGCGGCGCCCGCGGCCGCCGAGGATATCTGGATCAAGTGTCCCGGATGCCGCGAAATCGCGTTCCGCAAGGAAATCGAGCGCAATCTCAATGTCTGTCTCAAGTGCGGCTTCCATCATCGCCTGACCGTCGAACAACGGCTCGCAATCACCGTCGATCGCGGCTCGTGGCGCGAACTGTTCGCCGCCGCCGCAATTGGCGATCCGCTTGGTTTCGTCGATTCGCGCCCCTATCCGCAACGGATGGAGCAGGCGCGGCGGGCGTCCGGACGCAACGACGCCGTGCTGACCGGACTCGCCAAAATCGAAGGGCGTCAGGTCGCGCTGGCGTTGATGGATTTTCACTTCATGGGCGGCAGCATGGGCGTGGTCGTGGGCGACAAGATCGCGCGCCTGATGGACCGTGCGCGGACGCGCCGTCTGCCGGTAATCGTGTTCGCCGCTTCAGGCGGCGCGCGGATGCAGGAGGGCGCGCTCTCGCTGATGCAGATGGCGAAGGTCCCCGCGGCGATTGCCCGCCTGCGCGACGCGCGCGTCCCCTACCTCTCGATCCTCGGCGATCCGACCACCGGCGGCGTCGCCGCGTCGTTCGCCAGCCTCGGCGATTTGAATCTCGCCGAACCGGGCGCCACGATCGGTTTCGCCGGCCGCCGCGTGATCGAGCAGACCACCAATCAGCAATTGCCCGACGATTTTCAGACCTCGGAGTTCCTGATGGCGCACGGGATGCTGGACGCGATCGTGCCGCGCCATAAGCTGCGTTACACGCTGGGACGGCTGTTGGCGATTTTACGCCCGCCGCGCCCGTCGCGTAATGGCGCGGGCCGCGTCCGGCGAGCGACATCGTGACCCCGTCGGTAGACCGCGCCGCGCGGCTTTCCCGGCGATCGACTGTCGCCTAAAATACGTCCAGCGATGGAACGGCTTGCTGAAACGCTCGATTGGCTCTATTCGCTCGAGGCGCGCGGCGAAATCTACAAACTCGAACGGATGGACCGCGCGCTCGCGCTGATTGGCGACCCGCAGCGCCGGCTGAACGCGGTCCATATCGCCGGCACCAAGGGCAAAGGCTCCGTCGCCGCGATGCTTGACGCGATGTTGCGGGCGGCCGGCTATCGCGTCGGTCTCTACACCAAGCCGCATCTGGTCAATCTTACCGAGCGCACGCGCGTCGGCGGCGGCGAAATTCCGTCGGCGCTGATGCTCGAATATATCGTCAAGCTTCGCGGGATTTACGAGCGCGCCGGTCTCGCGCTGACTTTTTTCGAATTTACGGTCGCCCTGATGTTTCTCTATTTCGCCGAGGCCCGCGTCGATCTCGCGGTGATCGAAACCGGCCTGGGCGGCCGGCTCGATTCGACCAATGTGGTGCGGCCGCTGCTCAGCGTGATTACGCCGATCGGTTTCGATCACATGGATCGGCTCGGCTACACGATCACGGCGATCGCCGGCGAAAAAGGCGGGATAATCAAAGAGGGCGTGCCGGTGGTGATCGGCGCGCGCGATCCCGAGGCGCGCT
>DAHZDR010000183.1 GCA_027403435.1 Deltaproteobacteria bacterium | reverse complement strand
CCTTGCCCGTCCCCGACTCCCCGTATATCAACACCGTCGCTTCCCGGTACGGCCCCAACCGCTCCAGCGTCTTCACCACCCGCCGCATCGCCGCCGACCGCACCACCAGTCCACCCAAATCTTCGGCGCCGGTCGCCAGTTCGCCAATCTCCAGCCATTCGCCCGGCGGCGCGGTCGCTGGATCTAAAAGTGCCTGTTCGAAGTCATCGGCATAGGTGCGATCGGAATCCAAGCGCAAACCTCCGCGCAACCGCCATTACCAAACAGCGCCACGCCAGCACAAAATTGAGCAAACGTCAGGCCAGCCAAAAAATGCGCCAATTTCTTGTTTTATTTCGGTTCAGCGGACTACGGGGATACGGGCGCGCGGCGAATAATTGCCGTTTCGACATTGAAATGCCGACGCTGGCGCCGGTCCGCGGCGCTTGCGGCGCGACCGCGGGCGGCGCTAAAGCCCAAGAACGTCGATCAGCACCCGCGCGGCATGGTCGCGCGGATCGACTTGCGGATAGATGCGTTCGACGAGGCCGCCGGCGCCAATCAAGACGCTCATCCGCGCGGCTTGGATGGCGGTGGCGTGGTCACAGGCGCCATAAGCAAGAGCGACGCGCCGATCGGGATCCGACAGCAACGGAAAGGGCAGGTTTTCGCGCGCGGCGAATTCAGCGTTGCGCTCGACCGGGTCGAAACTAACGCCGGCCACGGCAATCCCGTGCTCAATGAAGTATTCGATTTGATCGCGGAAGCTGCGCCCCTCGAGCGTGCATCCGGGCGTTCCGGCTTCGGGATAAAACCACAGCAACAGCCGCCGGCCGCGGAAATCCGCGAGCGCGACGGCGCCGCCGTCATGCGCCGTCAGCGTGAAATCAGGAGCCGGATCGCCAATCTTGAGCGCCATCGCCAGGAAATGCGGTTGAAGCGGTTAATCCGTCCGACTTCGCGATGATCGTCAGTTGAGCGCCGTTTGCAGCCGCTCAAGCATCTCGACGCATCCCGGATCGCCAGGCTGTAGCCGCAGCGCCCCCTCAAGCTCCTCGATCGCTTTCATCACCATCCCCTTGTCCGCGTAAAGCCGGGCGAGATTCATGTAGGGGAAATGGCGCGGCTCATAACGCGGCGCGCGCTTGGCCTTTTCGAACCATTCGATGGCCTGGTCAAGCTCGCCACGTCCCATCAGATAGGCGCCGATATCGTTGTAGGGATTGCCGAACGATGGATCGAGTTCAATCGCGCGCAGGCATTCGGCGATCGCGTCGTCGATGCGGCCAAGATAGCGATAGGCCCATCCGCGGTAGGTATGCGCCTCGGCGGTCGGATAGATCTCGATAGACTGATTATAGAGGGTGATAGCGCTCTGGAAATCGCCCTGCAGATGGAACGCGGCGCCCTGGTTCCATAATTCAATCGCTCGGGCATGCAGCACATCCTCGTCCATACTCTGACCGATATTGCGCCGGCGCGCCGCGGTCAAGCGGATCGCCGCGGTCAGACGCGGCGCTTAATGGAAGGCCATGGTGTGAATCGCCTGGATCATCGCCGGCGCGAGGATCGCAATCAGCATCGCGGGCAGCACGAACAACACCAGCGGAAAGAGAATTTTGACCGTGCTTTTCTGGGCGGCTTCCTCGGCGCGCATGCGGCGCTTGATTCGCATCGAGTCGGAACTGGCGCGCAAGGCCGGAGCGATCTGCGCGCCGAGCTGTTCGCTCTGGATCAAGGTCGCGGCGAGCGGCCGCACGTCGTCAACGGCGGTGCGCTCGGCCAGATGGCGCAGCGCCTGCCCCAGGGAATTGCCGGCCGCGACCTCGCCCGAGACCAGCGCCAGTTCGGCGCCGATCGCCTGACCCTGGCGTTCGGTTTCGTCGCCGACGATTTTGATCGCCTCGAACATGCCCAGACCGGCTTCGACGCATACCACCATCAAATCCAGCACGTCCGACAACTGGCGCGCGATCTCCGTCTGGCGGCGCGCGGCGCGTTTGCGCAGATAATACAATGGCGCGTACCAGCCGGCGCAAGCCCCGAAGATCGACCAGATCAACGCTTTGGCGGCCACGCCGGTCCACAGGAATCCGGCGGCGAAAGTCGCAAGCGTGGCCACGACAATCGCGACAATCCGCGCCAACTGAAAGACGCGCACGGCGCTGGAGCGGATAAATCCGGCGCGGACCAGGCTTTGCGCGATCTTTTTAACGCCGGGATTTTGCGAAGTCTTGGGCATCCGCTTGAGCGCCCAGCCAAACAGCGCCCGGCCAAGGCCTTCCGGCGCGGCAAGGGCGGCGAACAGATCGCCGCCGGCGTCCGTCCGATGCTTGATCGCCATCTCCGCGAACCGATCCTGGAACGCGCGATGGACGCCGTAAAAGGCGACATAGAGCGCCGTCGCCCCCACGCCCAGCAGACAGAAGATCGCAACGCTGATCAGCAACGGGTTCATTTCAATAATCGATCCTGAGAATGCGCCGGATCGTGAGAAAGGCCATCACGTCGAGCGCGATGGCGGCCTTGAGCGCCTCCTTGCCGATAGGATCGACAAACAGCACCCGGGCGTAGCCGGGCTGGATCAGGCTGAAGGCGCCCAGCACGAGTATCGGCAGCAGGCCAACCACCATTCCGCTCATCCGCGATTGCGCGGTCATGGTGCGGATTTGTTGTTGCAGGCGCTGGCGGGTGCGGACGATTTCCGAGAGCCGGCCGACGATTTGCGCAAGGCTGCTGCCGACTTCGGTCTGCACCTTGATCGCGACCACCAGCAGCCGCAAATCCTCTTCGGGCATGCGCTTGAGCAATTCGTCGAAGGCGCGCGGCAGCGACATGCCGAGCCGCGCCTGTTCAAGCACGGTGCGGAATTCGCCGCCGATCGGATCGCTGAATTCATCCACCATCACCTGTAGTCCGCGCAGCAGCGAATGGCCCGCCTCGAGCGAGGATTTGATCAGATCGAGCGCAAACGGCAATTGCGCCGCGAACGCCCGCATCCGCCGGCTCCGCCGAATCCGGATATACAACAGCGGCAGGCACGCGGCGCCCGCGCCCGCGCCCAGCGCAAACAGCCGGTCATGCCAGATCATCTGGCCGATCGCGAGTCCCGCGCCGAACATCAGCACGATCACCAGCAGTATCTCGGAGACCCGCAGGTGGAGTCCGGCCTGCCACATGCCCTCTTCGATACGGCGCGGCAGATGGAGGCGGTAGAGAAATTCGAGCAGGACCTCGGAGCGGTTTGCGGGCGCCGCGCGGCGCCGCCGGTCGGTGCGCAGCAGTCCGGAGTCGTCGGCCAGGTCGTCGTCGGCGATCTTGACGCGTTCGAGGCGGTCCGCCGCCTGTTCGCGCCGGCCGTGGCCGCTGGTGAACAGCACCGCCAGCAGCGCCATCACCAGGGCGAAGACGCTCGTCGAAATCAGCAAATCCATCGGCGCGCGCCGCGGCTCAGCGATTCCCCGCGCGGAGCACGCGCGGTCCGGTGTCCAGTTTGAAGCCGGCGAGCTCGATCTGATGCGCGTAGGTGGAGCGGATTCCGGTGGAGCGGAATTCGCCGAGAATCCGTCCATCGGCGCCGATTCCGGAGCGGACGAATTCGTAGAGGTCCTGCATCATGATGGTTTCGCCCTCCATGCCGCTGATTTCGGAAATTTTCATCACCTTGCGCGTGCCGTCGGACATCCGGCTGACGTGCAGCACGATATGTAAGGCGGCCGCGATTTGCTGGCGCATCGCGCGCTGCGGAATCGAAAAA
>DAHZDR010000286.1 GCA_027403435.1 Deltaproteobacteria bacterium | reverse complement strand
CTTCAACATGCGATGGGCCGCACCGTCCTCGATCCCGTGCGCTCCGCCATAGATGCTCACCGCGATGACGGCAGGCTAATCGATCTGGCGGCGGACCATCGCCATCCGATCGGCGCCTTCACCACGCCGCAGATGGCGGCGCTGGAACGCGACAATATCGCGCTGATGCGCGAAGGCCGGGGCCAAGGCGAGGCAATAGCGAGCGCCGACGAGATCAGGCGCTGGACGGCGCGCCGTGGACTGGCGGCGGATCAAACCTTAGCCGCCGGGACCACGCTTTCCACCCGCGACTGGCTGAGCGCGATCGAGGGGCGCGCGGGCGCCGCCAAGACCACCACGGTCGGGGCGATCCGCGAGCTGGCGCGGGAGCGGGGCTGGTTCGTGCGCGGCTTTGGACCGACCAGCGGCAGCGTCAAGGCGCTGACCGAGGCGGGCGTGCTCGCGCGCACAGTCGCGAGCCTGCTCGAAAACCCATCTGTCGAGAAACACGGCCGGGAACTCTGGATCGTCGACGAGTCGAGCCTGCTCGCCACCCGGCAGGTAAACCGCCTGCTTCATCTCGCCAAGCAGATCGGCGTCGAACGCGTCGTCTTCGTCGGCGACGAGCGCCAGCATCACGCTATCGAAGCCGGGCGGCCGCTCCACCAGATGCGGCAGGCCGGCATGACGACCGCGTCGCTGACGGTGATTCGCCGTCAGCGCGATCCGGAGCTGCGGCACGCCGTCGAGCTTGCGGCGGCCGGAAAGCTTGCCGAAACCGTCGTCGCGCTTTCCGAACAGCAGCGCATTAACGCGATCGCTCCACCCGCCGACCGCTACCGCGCGATCGCCGAAGACTATCTGCGCTCCCATCGGGCCGGACAGACCACGCTGGTCGTGAGTCCCGCCATCGAGGAGCGGAGCGAGCTTAACCAAGTCATCCGCGACCTGCTGGTTGAGCGCGGACAAGTGGCGCGCGAGGGCGTCGAATTGGCCACCCTGACCAATCTCGACCTGACCCGCGCGCAGCGGGCGCATGCGCGCCATTACGCGGCCGGCGACGTGATCCGTTTCCGGCGCGGCAGCGCGAAGCTCGGCGTCGCCGCCGGCGGCTACGCCACGGTCGAAACGTCAGATACGAAACGCAACCTGCTCAAAATCAAAAACGAAAGCGGCGCGATCGTCGAATATGCGCCGGGACGTTTCAGGGGCGTCGAAGCGTTTCGCGCGGAGTCGCGGAACTTGGCCGCCGGCGACCGCATCCAGTTCCGCGCTCCGGACCGGGCGCTGGGCGTCGCCAATGGCGAATTAGCGACTGTTGTCGCAATCGACGCCGGTCAGATCCGGCTGCGGACGGACAAGGGCCACGAAATCGCGGCGGCCAACACGCGGCTCCGCCATATCGACTACGGCTACGCCTCGACCTCGCACGCGAGCCAGGGCGCGACTGTGGATAGAGTAATCATCAACGTCGACACCGAGCGCAGCGTGCGGCTGGTAAACCGCCGGCAGTTCTACGTTTCGTTGAGCCGCGCCCGTCACGACGCCCGCATTTACACCGACAACGCCGACGCGCTGGCGCGCGCCGTGGGCCGCGAGCAGCTCAAGCCGACCGCGCTCGAAAATCTTTCCCCGGCGCAACGGCGCTCGCTGCCCAGGTTCAAGCCGTTCGACATCGAAGAGCCGCTCGCCGCCCGCCTCAAACAGGGCGTGGGTCAGGATCGCAAGCTCAAGCGGAGCCAGGGAATCCGATGGTGAGCAGGAGGAGGTGGCGTCATGAAGTTTTGCACCCGCTGTGGTTCGAGGATGGCCGGTGAGGAGATCTGCCGCGTGTGCGGTGCGCGTCCATACAGGACGGAACGCTGTTCACCTGCCGCCGAGTATCCTCCGGCCGGCGATCTACCGCAGTTCACCTTCAGATACAACGTCGCGCTTCTCGGTTTGGTCGAGCGCGAGCGGCGCGTGAGCGTTCCTTTCAGTTACATCAACGGCTTGCTGGTGGACGTTCGCACCCACGAAGACCCTGTGCACGCGGTCCACATGAAGCTATGGCAGCAGCAGGATGATCCAGGGTCAGGCCCTCGCGGCCCAATCGTCGGCAGGGAATCGCAGCCTTCGATCAGAAATATCGTTCGGCTCAGACTCGACAGCGGCGCCGAGCGCTCTTTTGTGCTGACCCAGGTAAGACTCCGAGTCAAAGCGGGCAGCCGCATCACGTTGATCTTTCCGGTTTCGATCGAGCGCGCCGTCAATCCGGTTTACGACTACGCCGCGATCGCGGCGGTGGAGTACGCGGCGAATCATTTCACGTGGAGCACCACCCATCCGGAGATTCACGCGATCCGCTCGCGTCTCTCGGAAGACCAGACCGGACGGTTCGGCGATTCCCTCGCCAGTTATCTCAACGGACTCTGCCGCCGTTGCCTGCGGCTATTCGGAATGCACGGTCAAGTGGCGGAACGCCGGTACCAGGCGGGCGCTCAGCATGGGGAGTTAATGCCATGAAGGCAAAGCCCGCCCACCAGCACCCGCCTTGCGCCGGCTTCGCGCAATTCCGCCGCACCCGTCCCACGGGAGCGCTGCGCTCGGTCACGCCGGAATTGCACGGCTTCGCCGCCGCTCGTGGGTGGCGGCGCCGCGCGCCGCGTCGAGTCCCTTTCCGCCGTCGCCCTTCCGGATGTTTGCGAGAAGGGCGGCGGCGAAAGATGGCGCTGGGTATTCAAGCCCAAGCCATGCGCGCCCTGCCGCAAGAGCGGACGCGGGCGCCAAAAGGAGCA
>DAHZDR010000258.1 GCA_027403435.1 Deltaproteobacteria bacterium | reverse complement strand
CGAAAAGATGCTGCCGTTCACGAGTCTGACGCCCGCCGCCGCCCCGACCGTCCGCCGGCTCGCCGCGCTCCAGCCGAAGACGCTCGCGATCATGCACGGGTCGTCGTATCACGGCGATTGCGCCGCGCTGCTCGAAACCCTGGCGAATTATTACACCGGACAATTGCGCGCATCGCTCGCGGGCTAATCCCGCCGCGGCGGGCGGGCGGAGTCAGCCGCCCGCGATCACCCGGCCGAACCAGGTGATCGCGATACCGGCGAACAGCGCCACCAGCGGCCAGAGCGGATGCGGCAGGGAGTCGGCGTCGTTGAAGCGCCGGATTTGCGGCAGCACGTCCGAAGTCGCGACCGCAAGAAAAGTTCCGGCCGAAAGCGCGATCGAGACCGCAATCACCATGTCGTTGGCGTGGCGCAGGAAGATCCATGTCACCAGCGCGCCGAGCGGGGTCGAGCAGGCGAACGCCAGCATCGCGATGACTATCGACCGCCGCTCCCAGCGGTCGAGCAACAGCAGGCTGGTCAATGCGAAAGAATCCGGAATTTTGTGGAAAATGATCGCCAGCAGCACCACGCCGCCCAATTCCGGCCGCTGGTAGCTGGCGCTGAGCGCGAGGCCGTCGAGCAGGCTATGGAACGAAAGGCCAAGATAGGCGGTCAGGCCGAGATGCAGATGATGGGCGTGACCGTGCTCGCCGGCGTGCTCCGGGTAGGGATGGACCAGGACGAAGCGTTCGAGCAGGAAGATGGTCAGAAAGCCCGCAATCAACGGCCATCCGAGCGCGTTGCCCAGCATCGGCGCGCTTTCGGGAATCATGTCGAAAAAGGTCGCGCCGAGCAGCACGCCGCCGGAAAAGCTGACCGGAATCAGCAGGCTGCGGCGCGACCAGTCGCCAATCAACGGAACCAGGCCGCCGGCCAACGAGCAGGCGACGATGATGACGAGGTAAAACAGGAAACCGGCGTTCATTGGGCAGAGCTTGGGTAGCATAGCGGATTGACCGCAACAAGGCGCTAGGTCCGCGGCGGCGCGATTCACGAGCGCCGCGGAGGGTCGTGGCCGGCCTCCGGAGCGGCTTCGGCGGATTGAAATAATTGCGCCCGGCGGGCGCGTTTGTTATCGTCAGTTATGGCGACGCCGGATCGAAATCCGGGATACATTCCATCCGTTCCAACAGGCCCGTGGGGAAACTGCGGGCTTTGTCGTATCAGGTGATTGATCATGGCGCATCAGGAGCTTCGCGAAGGACTCACGTTCGAGGACGTGCTCTTGCTGCCGCGGTTCTCCGATTTGCTGCCTTCGAACTGCGACGTCTCGACCGTGCTGAGCAAACGGATTCGCCTGCGGATTCCGCTGGTGTCGAGTCCGATGGACACGGTGACGGAATCGCGCACGGCGATCGCGATCGCCCAACTTGGCGGACTCGGCTTTATCCATCGCAATCTTCCGATCGAGCGGCAGGCGGCCGAAGTCGCGGCGGTTAAGAAGTTCGAAAGCGGCATGATCGCCGATCCCGTCACGGTCCATCCGGAACAGCCGCTCGGCGACGCGCTCGCGATCATGGAGCGCCACGGTATCTCCGGATTGCCGGTGGTGGTGGACGGCCGCCTGGTCGGCATCCTGACGAATCGCGACCTGCGCTTCGAGCGCCGGCCCGATCGGCCGGTGAGCGAAGTGATGACGCGCAAGGTGATCACCGCCCGTCCCGGAATCAGCGTGGACGCGGCCAAAGAAATCCTGCAGGCCCATCGGATTGAGAAGCTGCCGCTGGTCGACGAACAAGATCGGCTGTGCGGCCTGATCACTGTCAAGGACATGGACAAGGCGACGCGCCATCCCTATTCGAGCAAGGACGCGATGGGCAGCTTGCGGGTCGGCGCGGCGATCGGCGTCGGGCCCGACCGGGCGGAGCGGGCGGCGGCGCTGCGGCGCGCCGGCGCCGACGTGCTATGCATCGACACCGCGCATGGCCATTCGCAAAACGTTATCGACGCGGTGCGCGAGACCAAACGCGAATGTCCCGAGCTTGACGTAATCGCCGGCAGCGTCGCCACCACCGAAGGCGCCAAGGCGCTGATTGAAGCCGGCGCGGACGCGCTCAGGGTCGGGATGGGCCCCGGCTCGATTTGCACCACGCGCGTGGTCTCGGGAGTCGGCGTGCCGCAAATCACCGCGATCATGGATTGCGTCGCCGTGGGCGAACCGGTGGGCGTGCCGATTATCGCCGACGGCGGCATTCGGTTTTCCGGCGATATCACCAAGGCGCTCGCGGCGGGCGCCGCCACCGTGATGATTGGCTCGCTGTTCGCGGGCACCGAGGAAAGTCCCGGCGAGACGATTCTCTATCAGGGCCGCACCTATAAACTTTATCGCGGCATGGGCTCGCTGGGCGCGATGACCGAGCGGGTGCGCGACCGCTACGGCCAGCACGACGTGACCGACGCCGGCAAGCTGGTGCCCGAGGGGATTGAGGGCCGCGTGCCGCATCGTGGCGCCCTGGCCTCGAATATCGAGCAACTGGTGGGCGGGCTACAGGCCGGCATGGGCTATATCGGCGCGCCGAATCTGGCGGAATTGCGCCGCCGCGCGCGCTTTATCCGGGTCAGCGACGCGGGCCAGCGCGAAAGCCACGTCCACGACGTTTTTATCAC
>DAHZDR010000228.1 GCA_027403435.1 Deltaproteobacteria bacterium | reverse complement strand
TGGCGCGCCTGCACATACATCTGGCCGCGCCCCGCGATCAGGCCGCGCTCGTCGAACGAGGTCGTTCCCGACACCGCCAGCCATCCGCCCGCCTTCACCGCGCGCGAATAGCCGAAAATCGGCTCCCACGGCGCGCCGCTCGTAATCCGTCCGATTTCGTCGCTCATCTCCGCTCCGCGAATTCCCGGCGCCGGACCAAACGCGGACCGCCGCCGCGCTCAGGTCTGACGATTCCCCGACGGCCAGCGATCTTCAAGCTCGCGATCGACCGAGCGCATCGGCGATCCAACCAGCGTGCCGCCGCCCGGCTTCAGCCCGCGCAGCAACCGGCCGAGCCGCGAGGGCGTAAACGCCGGCGCTGGCGCCATCCGGCGCATGTCAAGTTCATGTTCGATTACCTGGCCGCGTCCGCCGGCCCGGCCTATACGCATCCACCCGCGCATCAACCCCACGTCAGCAACCCTCCCATGCCCCAAGGCTTGACAGTTAGCCAGCAAACTACACTAACAGTTAACTTGGCGCAAAAAGGTTTTGCAACGTTGCGGGCTTCGCGCCGCATCGCCGCGCCGCGCCTCAGGCTTCCAACTTGTCTTGAACCGCGCTCTAAAGTAGTCTTTGACTATCGGATGATCCGTGCGCCTTGCCTGCGCGGAAGCTCGATCGACGGAGGAAGCTATGCGAAAAGTCCTGTTTCTTGCCCTGCTTTCAATAATGTTCGCGACTGCGGCGTGCACGAAATCCAGCGAAACCGCGGCTCCAGAGTCTTCACCCGCCGCTTCCGCGGCGGCGGCCAGCCCCGAGGCCAGCATGGCGGCCAGCCCGGCCGCGAGCGCGGCGGGAGATATGTCCAGCCCGATGGCCTCACCGGCCGGCTCCTGATCGTCGTCGCTGTATCCACGGCGTGGTTCACGCTCCGGCTCAAGCCGAAGCGTGGACCATGCTTCCCTAATCGGTTAGCGCAACCCGCTCAAAGGTTGCTCACGTTCGCTTCATTTCGCCATTTCAGCCGTCTGGCAACCGGTCGCCGCGCGACCGCAGCGGCCACGTCCGCCCGCGCCAAAGGCGCGGCACGCTGAGGCGCAGGCCGCGCCGATGACCCTGGAAACGCCGCGGTTCCAGCCGCGCCTCAGGCTTTTCGACTCCGCGACGATCGTCGCCGGCTCGATGATCGGCTCGGGCATCTTTATCGTTTCCGCCGATATCGTGCGCCAACTCCAGTCGCCCTTTGGCCTGCTTGCGGTATGGTTCCTGAGCGGCCTGATGACCATCGCCGGAGCCTTGGCCTACGGCGAACTCGCCGCAATGATGCCGCGCGCCGGCGGCCAGTACGTGTTTATTCGCGAGGCCTACGGCGGAGCGCCCGCCTTCGCCTATGGCTGGACGATGCTGCTGGTGATCCAGACCGGCACGATCGCCGCGGTCGCGGTCGCCTTCGCCCGGTTCGGCGGAGTCTTCTGGCCCGCGCTCGGCGCGCGCGTCTGGCTCGGCGCCGGCGGCGTCGGCCTGTCCGGGGAACGCCTCGGCGCCATCGCCGTGATCGCGCTGCTGACCGCGGTCAATCTCCGCGGCCTCGACCTCGGACGCCGCGTGCAGAACTGGTTCACCGTCGCCAAAATCGCCGCGCTGCTGCTGATCATCGCCGCCGGATACTGGCTCGGACCGAATCCGATCGCGCTCAAACTCAATTTTCAGGGCAACCGGATTTTCGGCGAGCGCCCGATGTCGTGGGCGCTGATGGCCTCGTTTGGCGCGGCCATGGTCGGCGGACTGTTTTCCGCCGACGCCTGGGCCGGCATCACTTTCGCCGCCGCCGAAGTCCGCGACCCGGATCGCAACCTGCCGCGCGCGCTCGGACTCGGCGCCGGCGTCGTCGTTATCCTCTATCTGCTCGTCAATATCGCCTATTTGCGCGTGCTGCCCGCCAACGGCGCCGCGGACGCCGCCGGAATCTTCGGCCGCGGTATCGCGCACGCCCGCAACGATCGCGTCGCTTCGGCCATGATGGCGGCGGTATGGGGCGCCAAGGGCGCCGCGCTCACCGCGGTCCTCGTCATGGTCTCGACTTTCGGATGCGCCAACGGACTGATCTTGACCGGCGCGCGCGTGGTTTACGCAATGGCGCGCGACGGCGTGTTTTTTCCCTCCGCCGGCGAACTCAACGCCGATTCCGTGCCCGCCAAGGCGCTGATAATACAAGGCGGATGGGCCGCGCTGCTCACGCTCTCCGGCACTTATTCGGAATTGCTCGATTACGTTATCTTTGCGCAATTGCTGTTTTATGCGCTGACGGTCGCGGGCGTTTTCGTGATGCGCTGGCGGGCGCCCGACGCGCGCCGGCCCTATCGCGCATGGGGTTACCCGCTGATTCCGCTCGCCTATATCGCCGCGGCGGTCGCGCTGATGGCCGATCTGCTGATCGTCAAGCCGGCCTATACCTGGCCCGGTCTGCTGATCGCCGTCAGCGGCCTGCCGCTTTACTGGTATTCGATGCGCCGGAGGCGCCGCCGCGCGGCCGACGCCGCCCGCCAGTGCGCATCAAGCTGATAAAGCGACGAGTATCGGCGGAATTGCTTGCGCGGTTTCGCCCGCCAGTTCGGTTCACTTGCGCGTGCGGCTGGAATAGGCTGATTTGGCGCCGCGCCACGGCTATTGGAATGCGATGACCGAGATAATCGAAAATCTTTTCGTGGGCGACATGGTCGATGCGCGCGCGGGCTTCGACGGCCTGATTATCTGCGTGCTCGAGGAAAAGCCGTTCGACGAACCGCCCAACGCCACTT
>DAHZDR010000217.1 GCA_027403435.1 Deltaproteobacteria bacterium | reverse complement strand
AACCCCCTTAATGGCTGGTGCTGGCCAAAATTGTCCGCCGTTGTCCGCGCCGTGCCCGAACCGGGCCACTCCGCCGCGCCGCAGCGATCGTCAAACTATAGCCGATTGACCGCCGCGACGGTCAATCCAGACCGGCACGTTCCACAATCCAGCGCGCCCATTGGGCGGCGGCGCCCGTCGCCGTCAGCCGCGCCTTTGCGCGCCGTGAAAGCGCGCTTCGCCGCCCGCGCGCTTGACGCGCCGCCCCTCAGATGGCGTGATTGGCGCGTGGCCGCACATCCCGCGGACGATCGGGCGCAAATGCTGACGGCGGCGGAAGCCGCCACCCATCTGGGCGTCAAGCTCGGCACGCTTTACGCCTATGTCAGCCGCGGATGGCTCAAAAGCTATCGTCGCAAAGTCGGCCGTCAGGCGCTGTATCGCCGCGCCGATATCGAGGCGCTACGCGGCCTGACCGCGCCCGAGCGGGGCGTGCGCGCCCGCTCGCTGCCCGACGCCAGCTCCTGGGTCACGATCGCGCAGCCCACCGGCGACGCCGCGACCGCCGGCGTAATCGTCGCCGAGTCGGGCGTCAGTTCGATCAGTGAGGGGCGGCTCGCCTACCGTGGCTATCCGATCGAGGACCTGGTCGAGCGGGCCGCCTTCGAAGAAGTTTGCCTGCTGCTCTGGAACGGCGTCCGGCCGCGGCCCGAAGAGGTTGCGCACCTGCGCGAAAATATCGATCTGGCGCGCCTGCCGCAGCCGGTCGCCGACGCCCTTGCCGCGATTGGCGACGACGCGCCGCCGCTGCTCAGACTGGCGGTAATGATGCCCGCGCTGGCGGCCGCCGAGCAGCGCCTGCTCCAGCGCGCACGGCTCGATCAGGCGCGGCTGATTATCGGCGCGCTGCCGCTCGCCTTGCCCCGCGCTTCCGCCGGCCACGGCGGCGTGGAGGCTGACGCGCACGCGGCCGGCGGCAACTCCGGGATGGCGGCGCGCTTGCTCGCTCGCGTGCGCGGCGCGGCCGCTTCCGCCGATTGCGCCGCGCTCGATCGCGTGCTGGTCGCCTGCGCCGAGCATGAACTCAACGCTTCGACCTTCGCGGCGCGGGTCGTCGCCAGCACCGGCGCGGATCTATACGCCAGCGTGCTGGCCGCGCTCTGTTCGCTGTCCGGTCCGATCCACGGCGGCGCCTGCGACCGAATCGAAAGCCTGTTCTCCGACCTTGCCGGCGGCCTCGGCCTCGAGCGCTGTCTCGATTCGTTCAGCGCGCGCGGGCTGCTGCCGCCCGGCTTCGGCCACGCGATCTATCCCGCCGGCGATCCGCGCGCCGTGCTGCTCAAACGGGTGGCGCGGGCGACCGCGCGGCGCCAGGGACGCGCGCTCTATCAGACCGCGCTCAAGGTCGAGCGGGCGGTGTGGACGCGCGCGCGGCTCAGGCCAAATCTGGATTATTACCTGACGGTTTGCGTGCGGATGCTGGGTTTTCCGCGCGGCATGCCGGCGGCGATCTTCGCGGTCGGACGCGCCGCCGGATGGATCGCGCATAGCCTGGAACAATATGCCGACAATCGGCTGATTCGGCCGCGGATGCGCTATCGCGGCTCGCTGTTGCGCCATTGGAGCTGATCCGGCGCGTGGTTGCGCCTCGGCGCGTCACGATAGTTGCAACCAAGCGCAACTATCGCGCCGCGCCCGCGTTGCGCCGCTCCGGCCGCTTCGCCCCGCGCGATTCGTTTTGACGCGGACCGGCGCATAGTCGTATTTATTATCCGCGGAGGCGTTGCATCAAATGAAAGCTATCGCCAAAACTCGCCCCGAGCACGGCGTTGAGATCGTTGACGTGCCCGTGCCCAAGCCCGGACCGGGGGAACTGTTGGTCAAAGTTGCCGCCTGCGGAATCTGCGGCTCCGACCTGCATATCTATTTGTGGGAGTTGGGCGCCGAGCGGGCGCTGCCGTCGATGCCCGCCGTGATTGGCCATGAGCCGGCCGGCGAAGTCGTCGAACTGGGCGCCGGCGTGCGCGGTTTCAAAGTCGGCGATCATGTCGCGCTCGATCCGTTCGGGCCGTGCGGGCGATGCCCGGCGTGTCTTTCCGGCCGCTACAATTTTTGCCATACGCCGGGCCGTCTCGGCGGCGCTTTTGCCGAATATTGTATCGCGCCCGCGCAAAATTCCTGGGTCGTGCCGAAGTCGATGGACTTCGAGCAGGCGGCGCTGCTCGAACCGTTCGCGACCGGCCTGCACGCGCTCGAGGAATCCTCGCTCATGGCCGGCGACAGCGCGGTCATCGAAGGCCCCGGCCCGATCGGACTATGCACGGCGATTGCGGCGCGCGCGCTCGGCGTCACTTCGATCGTTGTCACCGGCCTTGCGGCCGACGCCGAACGGCTCGCGCTGGCGCGCGAGATGGGCTTTCAGACCGTATGCGCCTCGGACCGCGACTGGACCGATCAGGTGCGCGCGCTGATGCCGCCGCACGGCGCGGACGCGGTCTTCGACGCGGCCGGCTTTCTCGATTCCGTGCGCCATCTGGTGAAGCGTGGCGGCGAGGTGGTGCAACTTGGATGGCCCGCGCGCGATCTTCCCGCGGCGGAACTGCGCGCGCTGTTTTTTCATGGCGCCAAAATCATTCCGTCGCGCGTGCGCGTGCCGGAAACCTGGCGGCGCGCGGTCGCGATGGCGGCGGCGGGCGCGATCGATCTGAAGCCGATGGTCACCCATCGCTTTGACCTCGACCATGGCGTCGAGGCGTTCGAACTGTTGCATAATCGCAAGGGAGTAAAGGCGCTGATTCTGCCGCGGCTCTAACCGCGCGCGTCGCGCGCGCGGCCGCGGCATCGGCTCAGCAGTTACATCATCGAGGTGAGCTGACATGCGAAATGGCTACAAAATTGTCGATACCGATTCCCACATGATGGAGCCGGAGTGGCTCTGGGAGCGCTATATCGAGGACGCTTACAAAGCGCAGGCGCCCAAAATCGGCCGCGCCCCGGTTTCCAATCGCCGCACCTTTCTGGTCGAGGGCGATTCCTTCGTGCGCGAAAAGGGCAAATATCCGATGGCCGCGCCAGCCTTCCTGGAAGCGGTGAAAAAGGCGATGGCGCGTTTCGAGAAGGCGAGTAAAACCGGCTTCAGCGCGCAGAGCCGCCTCGAAGACATGGACGCGCAGGGCGTCGATGTGCAGATTCTCTATCCCACCGTCGCCGGCCAGATGCTCGGGCGCGATTTCCACGACACCAAACTGCTGGCGGCCTGCACCCGCGCCTACAACAACTGGGCCGCCGACTATGCCGCGGCGGCTCCCGAGCGCCTGCGCTGGGCGGCGGCGCTGCCGATGCAGAACGTTGAAGAGGCGATTAAGGAAGCGCGCCGCGCCGACAAAATGGGCTGCGTCAGTTACTACATGCGGCCGAATCCGGTCGGCGGCCGTTCGCTGTGGGATGACGCGCTGCTGCCGCTATGGAACGAAATCGAGCAAATCGGCAAGCCCATTTCGACCCACGAATCGGCCTCGTCGTCGGTGCCCGGCTTCGGCGATCGGATGGACACCCACGTCAGCGGCCATATCCTGTCGCATCCGTTTGAAGCGATGGCCGCGATGGCGGGCCTGATCTGGTACGGCGTGTTCGAGAAATTTCCCAGGCTCAAGGTGATCCACGTCGAAGCCGACGGCGGCTGGGTGCCCTACTGGCTACAGCGGATGGAACAACACTGGGATTTCAGCGGCAACGCCGAGCATGAATATCTCACCAAGCGGCCGACCGAGTATTTCAAGCGCAACGTATGCGTCGCTTTCCGCGGCGACGAGCCGACCATGAAGGCGGCGATCGAGCTGATCGGCGCGGACAATTTCACCTGGGACACCGACTACCCGCATCCCGACGGCACCTATCCGTGGGGTATCGAGGCGATGCTCAAGCAGCCGATTTCCGACGAGGCGCGGCGCAAGATTTTCTGGGACAACGGGGCCCGCACCTTCAATTTGAACTAGCCGGTTCCGCGCGGCCGGAGCGGACTTCAGCGCCGCTCCGGCCGCGAACCGTCGCGCATTACCGCGCGTCACCGCATTGAGAGGCGGTTCAGGATGGATTTCGAATATACGCCGGAACAGGAAGCCTTCCGCGGCAAGGTGCGCGCCTGGCTTACGGAAAACTTTCCGCCCGAACTCGCGATCGACGATCCGATGGACGATCGGATCGCGCCCAACCGCCAAATCCTGGAAAAACGGCGCGCCTGGCAGCAAAAGCTCGCCGCGGCCGGATGGGCCGGGTTGTCGTGGCCGAAGGAATACGGCGGGCGCGCGGCGAATTTGCTGGAGCAAGTCATCTTCGACGAGGAGTATTTCAGGGCGCGCGCCCCGATTCTGCCCGGCTACTCCGGCATCAGCCTGTTCGGCCCCACCCTGATGCAATGGGGAACCGAGGAGCAAAAGAAAGCCTATCTGCCGCGGATTCTGACCGCCGACGACATCTGGTGCCAGGGCTATTCCGAACCGGGCGCCGGTTCCGATCTCGCCGGACTCCAGACGCGCGCCGAACTCCAGGGCGATTACTTCATTATCAACGGCCAGAAGGTCTGGACCTCCGGCGCGCAATACGCCGATAAAATTTTCCTGCTCGCGCGCACCGATCCCGACGCGCCCAAACACAAGGGCATCAGCTACCTGATTGTGGACGACATGCATTCGCCCGGAATCGAAGTGCGGCCGCTGATTACGATGAACGGGCATCATCATTTCAACGAAGTCTTTTTCGATAACGTGCGGATTCCGAAGGGAAATCTCGTCGGTCCGCTCAATGAAGGCTGGAAAGTCGCCGTGACCACGCTCGCCTTCGAGCGCGGCATCGCGGGCGGCGGCGGCCATGCGGCGCAGGTGCGGCGGCTGGCGGAACTGGCGCGGCGGGTCGAAATCGGCGGACGGCCGGCGTGGGATCATGAATGGGTGCGTCAGGAGCTGGCGCGGTTCCTGATTGAATGCGAGGCGGCGAAATATACCCGTCTGCGATCGCTGACGCGCCTGCTCAAGGGCTTGCCGCCCGGGCCGGAAGGTTCGACGCTCAAGCTGGTCGGCTCCGAACTCGGCGTCAGAATCGCGGGTTTCGCCAGCGAACTGCTCGGCGCCTACGCGATTATGGGCGAGCCGACGGCGCTGGTGCCGGACGCGCCGCGCTGGCAGAACCGGCTGCTCAGTTCGCGCCAATACACGATCGCGGGCGGCACCAGCGAAATCCAGCGCAATATCCTGGGCGAGCGGCAACTCGGCCTGCCCAAGTAGCGCGCGGCACGCGCCAGACGTGGCCGGCGCCGGTGGTCCCGATGTTCCTGAGCTACACGATGATCGCCCGGTCGACGTTGTCGATGGTGAGCCGCGACCGATCCGCCCACGGGTAATTCCGCCATCGTACGTTGCGTGCGGAACGGATGTCCGACCGCCGTCACGCTGACCGACTCCGCAAGAGAAGATCGCGGCGCGGAAAATTGAATAGGATTCAGCGGATGATTTAATGAATTAGACATGAAAATATCGCTGCCGGGGTTGATTGCTATTGCAGTGATCGCCGGAGTTGCGGGATGCGCTCCGGTCTCGCAGCAGGCGGCTGCCGCCAACAAGATGATAGCTTTTCAACGGAAATGCGACGCCAACGCGGCGAGCGCCGATCCGTCCTTCTGGAGACGGGTGGATTGTTTAGGGGGCGAGGCGCTCCCGTCCGAATGCGACAAGCCTGGAACAGACGATCTTCCAGCGTGCCAAGCATGGCTTTCGGAGCAGAAGCATAAATTAGATGAGGCAGGCATTGTCGGGGCCATTCAAGGCGCGGTCGGCGCAGCGTCTCGTTAATTCGTTCTCCGGAGTGCGCCTTATGATTCGTCCCCGAGTTCTGGCGATGGGTCTCTGTTTGCTGACGGCCACGAGCTGTGCCGCGCGGCATGTTTACGTGACGCGGTTGACGCCGACGACGCTGTCTCCGTCCGCTGAAGACGCTCTGGCGTTCCCGCGTCAATGCGACGCGAACCGCGCGAGCGCGGATTCGTCGTGGTGGTTGCGGATCAAGTGCATCGGCGAGCCGCCGCTCCCGCCCGAATGCGAAAAACCGGGAACGTATAATCTGCCTGCTTGCCAAGCGTGGATATTGTCGCGAGCAGGAGAATGGGGCCAAGAGCAACTCATTTTGAACGCTGTGCCCTGACTTGCTCAAATCAATGCACCAGATTCTCTCGACGGTTATGGATGGCAGTGGGCTCAATTGGCGCGAGGCGCGGATTCTCACCGCCAGCAGCGCCAGCCCCGCCATGGTATAGGGCGGCTGGTCGCGGATGGTGCGCAGCGCCGTCCAGTAGCCGTCGGCGACGTAATTCTGGCTCCAGTCGTCGCCCAGCACGGTGGATGGCGAAAAGGTGGCCTGCACGTCGTACTGGCCGCGCGGCACGCGCCAGACGTGGCCGGCGCCGGTGGTCCCGATGTTCCTGAGCGACACGATGATTGCCCGGTCGACGTTGTCGATGGTGAGCCGCGACCGCGCCGCCTGCGGATCGTCGTCGGTCGGCAGCGTCAGCGGTTTCCATCCAATCTCCTCAGATGGCGGATCAACGTTGCCGTGCGGTAATCAGGGGTCGCGCTGGCGTTCGCGGGCGCTCCATGGGCGCGCTTGCGCTTGCGCGGCGGCGGCGGCGGCCGACGGCGGCAACGGTTTCACGATCACCTCGCCGAGCATCTTGTCAACCTCGTGCGACCAGCAGAAATAGCGATAATCGCCGGGCTGGGTGAAGGTATGCCGATAGCTTCCGCCCGGCATCACGTTGCCCGAACTGAAGGGTTTGACGCCGCGCGGCAGGGCGACGTCGCTCGCCCGGTCGGCCTTGGCCGGATCATCGACGACGGAATGGCTTACATCGCTGGTGTTGCGCCATTCCACGGTCTGGCCGACGGTGATCTTGACGATGTTGGGCGAATACATCGGATCGTCGTCCTGCATTTTGACGATCGCGGTGGGACCGGGAAGCGGCGGCGTGATGACGGCCGCAAGCGGCGCGATCGCGGCGCTTTGGTTCGCCGTGGCGTCGTCGAGCGGATTCGCTCGCGCGGCCGGAAACGGCGTCAGGAGTATCGCGGCAAGCGTAAACATAGCCAGCCGCGCGCAAACCCCGGATCCCCGGCCGGAGTTGGTCGCGAATAAGGGCACAGTTGCATCAACTATGCAAAATCAGCGTCTGATGCGCAATGAATCGTTTCGGCGCCGTAACCATGCGCGGCAGCCGCGAGAGCGGGCCATTGCCCGGATGGACGAACGCCGCCAAGTGGCGGCGCGCGCGCAAGCGCCAGCGTTCAGGCGGCGAGCCGGCGCTTGAGGATTTCGTTGACGACCTTGGGGTTGGCCTTGCCGCCCATCGCCTTCATTACCAGGCCGACGAAGAAGCCGAAGAGCTTGTCGCGGCCGGCGCGATATTCGGCGACCTTGGCCGCTTCGGCGGCGATCACGCGGTCGCAGGCCGCCACGATCGCGCCCTCGTCCGAGACCTGCGCCAGGCCCAGTGCGGTGACGGTCGTTTCCGCGCCCTGACCCGATTTGCACATCGCGGCAAAGGCGGTTTTGGCGGCGTTGAGACTGATCGCGCCGGTCTCGACCAGCTTGAGCAGTTCGCCCGATTCGATCGCGAGCGGGGCGGCGTCGGCGAGCGGCTGGCCGGTGTCGTTGACCACGCGGAGCACTTCGGTCATCACCCAATTGGCGGCGGTGCGATGGTTCTTGAGACCCGCCGCGAGCATCGTTTCAAAGTACGCGGCGACCTCGCGGTCCTGGGTCAGGACGCCCGCTTCGTAGGCGGTGAGGCCAAGCTCGCGGACGAAGCGCGCGCGCTGGTCGGCGGGCAACTCCGGCATCGCGGTCTTGATCGCCTCGATCAGGTCGGGCGTGACGCTGAGCGGCGGCAGGTCGGGTTCGGGGAAATAGCGATAATCGTTGGCGAATTCCTTCGAGCGCATCGGGCGCGTCTGTTCGCGCACGGGGTCCCATAGATGGGTCTCCTGGGCGACGCGGCCACCGGCTTCGAGAAGCTCAATCTGGCGCGAGACTTCGTGCTCAATCGCCTTTTCGACGAAGCGGAAGGAGTTGAGGTTCTTGATTTCGGTCTTGACGCCGAACTCCGCCGCGCCCTTTTTGCGCACCGAGACGTTGACGTCGCAGCGCAGGCCGCCTTCCTCCATTTTGCCGTCGGTCGCCTCGATATAGCGCAGGATCGAGCGCAATTCGCGCAGATAGGCGCCGGCTTCGCCAGCCGAGCGGAGGTCCGGCTCGCTGACGATTTCGACCAGCGGCACGCCCGAGCGGTTGAAATCGACCAGGCTGGCGTCGGACTCGTGGATATTCTTGCCGGCGTCCTCTTCCATGTGGATGCGCGTCAGGCGAATCCGGCGGGGCTCGGCGCCGTCGCTATGCGCGGGCAGTTCGATATAGCCGCCCTTGCATAGCGGCAGCTCGTATTGGCTGATTTGGTAGCCTTTGGGCAAATCGGGATAAAAATAGCTCTTGCGGTCGAAGACCGATCTGGGCGCGATCTCGCAATGGGTCGCGAGGCCGGCGCGAATCGCCAACTCGACCGCATGCCGGTTCAGCACCGGCAGCACCCCCGGCATCCCCATGCATACCGGGCAGACGTTTTCGTTAGGGCCGGCGCCGAAGCTGGCGGAACATCCGCAGAACAGCTTCGAGCGGGTCATCAGATGGGTATGCACTTCGAGGCCGATAATCGCTTCGTATGCGTCGGCGGACATGGGCGAAACCTCGTTAATCCTTGCCGTGCCGGTTTGGTCCGAGCCTGGCGTTACAAAATCGCGGCGCGTCGTTTGACCACGCCGGCGCGTTCGAAGGCGTCGCCGGCGCGCAGAATAGTTTCCTCGGCGAAGGGCGCGCCAATCAATTGGAGGCCGATCGGCAGGCCCTCGCGGTCGAAGCCGCAGGGCAATGACAGGCCTGGCAAGCCGGCCAGATTCACCGAAATCGTGAAGATATCCGACAGGTACATCTGGAGCGGGTCGGCCATCTTCTCGCCGATTTTGAAGGCGGTGGTGGGCGCGACCGGCGTGGCGATAACGTCGCACTGCTCGAAGGCGCGCTCGAAGTCGCGGCGAATCAGGGTGCGGACCTTCTGGCCCTTGAGATAGTAGGCGTCGTAATAGCCGGCGGAGAGCACGAACGTGCCTAGCATGATACGTCGTTTCACTTCGGCGCCGAAACCGGCCGCACGGGTACGATTATACAGCTCGCCGGTGTTGTCCGCCGTGACGCGCAGGCCGTAGCGGATACCGTCGTAGCGGGAGAGGTTGGCGCTGGCCTCGGCGGTGGCGACGATATAATAGGCGGCGGTTGCGAACTCGGTATGCGGCAACGAAATTTCGACTGTGCGCGCGCCGAGCCGTTCGTAGGTCGCCAGCGCGTCGCGCACCGCCCGCTCGACCTCGGGATCGATTCCGGCGACGAAATATTCCTTCGGCACGCCGATTCGCATCCCGCGCAGATCGCCGTTGAGCGCGGCTTCGTAGTCCGGGACGGGACGGGCGGAGCAGGTCGAATCGTGCGGGTCGTGCCCGGCCAGCGCGCCGAGCAGAATCGCGGCGTCGCGCACGGTTTTGGCGAACGGTCCGACCTGATCGAGCGAGGAGGCATAGGCGATTACGCCGTAGCGGCTGACCCTGCTGTAGGTCGGTTTGATTCCGGCGACGCCGCAGAAAGCGGCGGGCAGGCGAATCGAGCCGCCGGTGTCGGTGCCGAGCGCGCCGAGACATTCGTCGGCCGCGACCGCCGCGGCGGAGCCGCCCGACGATCCGCCCGGCACGCGCTCCATGTTATGGGGATTGCGGGTGGCGCCGAAGGCCGAATTTTCGGTGGACGAGCCCATCGCGAACTCGTCCATGTTGGCTTTGCCGATAAAGACCGCGCCGGCGGCGCGCAGCTTGCCGATTACGGTCGCGTCGAAGGGCGGGACGAAATTCTCCAGCATCTTCGAGGCGCAGGTGGTGCGCACGCCGCGGGTCGCGTAAATATCCTTGATCGCCAGCGGAATTCCGCTCAGCGCCGAAGCGTCGCCCGCCGCGATTTGGCGGTCGGCCGCCGCGGCCTGCTCGAGCGCCTCGCGCGCGCATACGGTGATAAAGGCGTTGATTTTCGGATCGACCAGTTTGATCTGATCGAGGCAGGCGCGGGTCAGTTCGAGCGCCGAGAAATCGCGCCGGGCGAGGCCGTCGCGCGCCTCGGCGATCGTCATGCGGTTGAGTTCGGAATTCATCGGTGATGCGGAATCCTGGGCTTGGCGGCCGCGTCCGGCGTTGGGCGCCCCATGCGGGGTCCGGCGCGCGCGGGCTGAAGCGATGATGACGGGCCGCGCGGGGCCGAAACCGGCGGCGGCTACTCGATAATTCGGGGCACCTTGAACAAGCGGCCGGCGCGCGCCGGCGCGTTGGCCAGCATCGCGTCCGGTTCGGGCCGGTTGGCGACGACATCCTCGCGCATCGGCGCGCCCGACTCGCCGACCTGGGCGGTGGGCGCGACGGCGCTGGTGTCGAGCCGGTTGAGATGGTCGATATATTCGAGAATTTCGCTCAGATTCGCCCGCAGGGCGGTCTCGTCGGCGGGCGAGAGTTCGAGCCGCGCGAGCCGCGCCACATGGCGGACCTGTTCCACGCTGATTTTGCTTTCGGCCATCGGATCAAGCCGCATCGCGGGGCGGCGGCTTTGAATTTAACATCCCGCGCCCGGCATGTCATGGCGGGGCTGACGCGCCGACCAATTTCTGTTCAAATCGAAGTGCAAAGGAGCGGCAGCGGATTGCGAGGCCGAATCCGCCGCGACCGAGGAAAGGAGGGAATACGGGTGGGCGACCGACAGTTCCGGCCAGGCACGCCCGAGCTTTGCGGATCCGCTTGCGAATTTCTCTCCAAAAAAATAATGAGACATGCAATCGAAACCGTCGCAAATGACGAACGATCTACGACCATTGTGGTTCTTTAGAATCGGAGAAATAAAGGCGTGGCTAGCTTAAGAGTCCCGCAGGCGGCTGAAGAGGGTCTGGT
>DAHZDR010000193.1 GCA_027403435.1 Deltaproteobacteria bacterium | reverse complement strand
GGAAATCGGCGTGCGGGTGCTCGGCTTCGCGCCGTCCGAACTTTACACCTACGACCCTTACGTTGGCTGGAAGCTCAGGCCTGGCGCCTCGGGATGGCAAACGCACGAGGGCCACGCTTTCGTCTCGATTAACGACGACGGTTTCCGCGGACCGAATTATTCTTTTCGCAAGCCGCCGGGCACGCTGCGCGTGGCGGTGGTGGGCGACTCTTTTACCGAGGGCCAGCAGGTGTCGTACGCCGACACGTTCTGCATGGTCGCCCAGCGTATCCTGCGGGCGCAATGCCCGTTTCAGTTTATCGGCAAGGACGGCAAGCCGCGGATTATCGATCGCGTCGAGGTGATGAATTTCGGCTGTGACGGTTACGGCACCGCGCAGGAATTGATCACGCTGAAGTGCTGGGCGTGGCGCTATTCGCCCGACATCGTGGTGTTGATGTTCTTCAACGGCAACGACATGCGCAACAATTCCGTGACGCTCGAGGGCGACAAATGCCGTCCCTTCTACGTGTACCATGACGGCAAATTCGTGTTGGGCGGACCGTTCGAGGACGATTGGCTGTTCCGGGCGCATTGCATGATGCGGTTCGAATCGCGCCATTCCCGAGTGATCGATCTGATGGGCGACGGCAAAAAGGTGCTGGTCCACATGATTCGCCAGCCGTTCGAGCATTACCAGTCGCCGATGAAGATGAAACATCTGCCGCCCGGCTTCGAACTGGGGCTTAACGACGTCATTTACGCGCCGCCGAAAACGCCGGTATGGGACGACGCGTGGCGCGTGACCGACGCCGAAATCGAAATGACCAACGACGACGTGAAAGCGCACGGCGCGATCTTTATCGTCGCGACGGCGGGCACCGGAATCCAGGACGATCCGAATCCGCTGTTCCGTAAGAATTACATGAAGTTCGTCGGCGCGACCGACCCGTTTTATCCCGACGACCATATTCGCGCGCTGGGCGAGAAAGACGGCTTCGACGTGCTGAACCTGCCCCAGCCGATGCAGGCCTACGCCGAGAAGCACCACCTTTATCTGCACGGCTTTCCCAACACTTCGCCCGGCGTCGGCCATTGGAACGAAAGCGGCCATCGGCTTGCCGGCGAGCTGCTCGCGCGGCGGATCCGCGCGCTGATCGAAGCGCAGCCGCAGGCTGGCGCGCCCGCTCACGCGCCGCCGACCGGCGCGCCCACGCCGGCTGGCGCGCCCACGCCGGCCGGCGCTCACGCGGCGCCGTCGCCATGACGTCGTCCCGCTGGCCGGGCGCTGGCGCTCAGGCCGGCGCCTTGCCCTCCGGCCAGCTTGGCACGCCGGCGTCGAGCGGCACGCGCGCGGTCTTGAGATAACCCGCCGCCATCCGCCAGAAGCCGGCGATCAGCAGCAGTTCGACGAGATCGGATGCGGAAAACGCGCCCCTCAGGATCGACCAGGTGGCGGGCGAAACCTCCGCCGCTTCATGGATCTCGTCGGCCATCCGCAGCAGTGCGCGGTCGATTTCGTTGTACGCCTTGCACGCCGCCGGATCGCGCACGCCGAGAATTTCTTCCTCGGTCATCTTGAGTTCCCGCGACACGCGCGCGTGCTGGCAGAATTCGTATTCGGATCGCGTGCGCCATCCGGTGCGCAAGATAATCAGTTCGCGAGCACGGGCGCCGACCGTGTTGCGAAACATCAGCGTGGTCAGCATCGCGACGAAAGCGCCCGTCGCGGTCGGATTATTGAGCATCGTGCGAAAAGCGTTGAGCGCGGCGAACGACTCGTCGAGATGGTTGGCGCGGGCGCGGGCGAGCGCCTCTTCGGCCGGCAGCACGGGAATCATCGGCAACACCTCCGGAATAAGCTGGTTGGCGGTCGTTTGCGCAATTGCGGCCGCCCACGGTATCCGCAACCTAACCGAGCCTTGCGCGCGGCGCCAGCCGCCGTTCAAGGCGAAGATTGCGGGAGTCGCGCGGACGTGCCAGCCTTGAAGTCAAGCGACGAATGGGGTCCGGTGTTCCGTTTCGAGGGTTGGATATGCGTTCCATAGCCGCAGGGGCCGTGCGCTTCGCGTCGATCGCCATCATCGTCGCCGCGGCGCTCACGGGATGTTTAGGATCGTCCGGGATGGGCGGGTTGCCGAATCCTTTCGCCACGCCGCCGCCGCCGCCGTCGCCGCAGCGGCAGGCGACACAAATCGATCCGCTGCTGCAATCGGCGGGTTTTTCCGCCTTGCCCGCCGCGAGTCCCCAACAGACCGCCGAGCTCAAGTCGCTGCCGCCGCTACAGCTTTCGAGCTACATCGATAGCCACGGCGTCTCGCATTACTGGATGGCCGATCCCGATAGTTGCAACTGCCTGTTTCACGGCGACGAAGCCGCCTATCAGCGCTACGAAAATATCCAGCTGGAAAACCAGGTGGCCCAACGCGATCGTCAGGCGATCGCCGCGCAGCAATATCAGCAGCAGCAGATGATGATGGGACCGGGCCTCGGTTTCGGCGGACCCGGCTTTGGCTTCGGCGGGCCGGGCCTCGGCTTCGGATCGGGCTTCGGCGGCGGTTTCGGCGGTTTTGGCTTCGGCGGACCCGGGATCGGCTTTGCGTTCTGAGCTCGTTGGAGGCGCGCCGCGGGCAATCGCGTTTTGGCGCTCCGGCCGGTAACATTTCCCGCGATGGGCGAAGGGATTTTGCGATCGTCTCCGCGGCGCGCGCTGGTCACCGGCGCGGCCGGCTTTATCGGTTCGCATCTGACGGACGCGCTACTCGCCGCCGGCGCGCGGGTGCGCGCGCTCGACAACTTCGCTTCCGGCGCGCGTGAAAACCTCAATCCCGCCGTGGAACTGGTCGTCGGCGACGTGCGCAATCTCGATTCGATTCGTCCCGCGATGGCCGGCGTAGATTGCGTGTTTCATATGGCGGCGCTGCCGCGCGTGATGCTCTCGATCGAGCGGCCGGTCGAAACCGATCTGGTCAACGTGATCGGCACGCTCAACGTCCTCATCGCCGCGCGCGAGGCGGGCGTCGGCCGGTTTATCTACGCCGGATCGTCTTCGGTCTATGGCGAACAGCCCGCGATGCCTCTGGTCGAGACCATGGCGCCGAATCCGCTCAATCCCTACGCCCTGCAAAAGCTCGCCGCCGAACAGTACGTCCGGATATTTCATCGGCTGCATGGGATGGCGACGCTGACGCTGCGCTACTTCAACGTTTACGGTCCGCGGATGGCGACCGAGGGGGCCTACGTCACGGTGATCGGCGTGTTTCTCCGCGAAAAGCTGGCGAACCGCCCGCTGACGATCAACGGCGACGGCGAACAGACCCGCGATTTCACCCATGTGCGCGACGTCGTGCGCGCCAATCTGGCCGCGATGGATTGCCCGATCGCCGATGGCCGCGCGCTCAATATCGGCCGCGGCCGCGCAATCAGCGTGAAGCGCATCGCCGCGATTGTCGGCGGCCCGGTCGTTTACGCGCCGGCGCGGCCCGGCGATCCGCGCCATACCCTGGCCGATCTCGCCGCCGCGCGCGCGGCGCTGGGATGGACGCCGGAAATCGACACCGAAGACGGCGTGCGCGAGCTGATGCGGCTGGCGGGATGCGCCTGAGCGCGCGCCCGCGCGCGGCCAACTACTTCGGCTTGCTATGCAGCACGCCGGCCCGCGCGAGCCGCTCGATTTCGGCCGGCGCGTAGCCCAGATAATCCGTCAGGACGCGCGCGTTATGTTCGCCCAGCAGCGGAGCCTCCAGCTCCAGCTCTTGCGGAAAAGCGGAAAAACGCAGCGGAAAGCCCGGCACCTGCAGATCGCCCATCAGGCGATCGTGAATCGTCCGCACCGTGCGCCGCTGAATCATGTGCGGATGCGCCATCGCCTGCTCGACCGTCAGCACCGGCGCGGACGGAATCCGCGCTTCGCGCAGCATCTCGATCGCGGCCGCGTCGCTCGGCACCCGCGCCAGCCACTCCTCGATTACCTTGATCACCTCGGGCCGATGCTTGATGCGCGTCGGATTATCGATGAAGCGCGGATCGCGGCCGAGTTCCGGCCGCTCCATGATTTCGCAGAACTTGATCCAGTGATGGTCCAGCCAGGCGAAGATGAAAATCCACGTATCATGGCCTTTGAACATCCCGGCCGGACATAGCGACGGATAGTGCCGCCCGCTGGGCGTGGCCTTTTGCGCGCCGCCGCTGGCGCTGATGGTCTGCACGCTCCAGTCGTGATAGTGGAAATACGAATCGAGCA
>DAHZDR010000184.1 GCA_027403435.1 Deltaproteobacteria bacterium | reverse complement strand
GCCAGAGCGAACCGCTGGCGCTGGCCGCCCGAAACGTTGACACCGCGCTTGCCGATCACCGTGTCGAGGCCGCGCGGCAGGCGTTCGACGAATTCCCGCAGGTTGGCTTGATCGAGAGCGTTCAGGATTTCCTCGTCGCCGGCGTCTGGTTTCGCGTAGCGCATCAATTCGCGCACGCTGGCGCTGAACAGGTTCACCTCCTGCGGCACGACGCCGACGCGATCGCGAAGCGATTCAAGCGTCAAGCCGCGAATATTTTTGCCGTCGATCAGAATGCGTCCGCCGGTGGCTTCGTAAAAACGCGGAATCAGGCTTGCGAGCGTCGTCTTGCCCGCCCCTGAACGTCCGACGAAAGCCACGGTCGCGCCCGCCGGAATCGTCAGACTGATGTCCCGCAAAACCTCGCGCGCGGACTCGCCGTTGGCGGCGCCGTAAGCGAAGCTGACCTGCTCGAAGGTGATTTCGCCGCGAATTTCGTCGCTTGGACGGCTCAGCGGATGGCTGCCGATGTCCGGCCGCAAATCGAGAAACGCGAAGATGCGCTCGATCGCCGCCATCGCGCTGGCCATCACGATCGACATCGAGGAGAGCCGTTCGAGCGGCTGATAGAGGTAGCCGATAAATCCGGCGAAGGCGATCATGGTGCCGAGCGTCACCGCGCCGCGCACGACCAAAATCGCCGCGCACCACACCACCGCCGTCGGCGCGAGGCGCGCGAGCAATTCGGTCCATCCCTGCTGCCACGCGGCGAGCCGAATCTTCGTCAGCGTGTGGTCGTACAAAACCCGCGTTTGCATATTGAAGCGCGCGATTTCGTAATCGCCGCGATTGAACGCCTTGATAGTCGCGGCGCCCGCGATGCGTTCCTGCAAATCGCCGGAGACGCGCGCCATCGATTCCTGCAACAGATGCGTCGCGGCTTTGATCCGCGGCGCGAAGTAACGCACCACCGCGACGTAAAACGGCATCGCCACGAACGCCGCCAGCGCCAGCCGCGGGTTCATCGCGATCAGCAGCCACGCGGCGACTGCGATCGAGGCCGCGTCGATCCACACATTGGTGAGCGCGGAGAAGGTGAATTCCTGCGCCAGATCGACGTCATTCACCAGCCGCGAGAAAATTTCGCCGGTCTGCGTGCGATCGAAAAACGCATGCGACAGGCGTTGCATATGCGCGAACAAGGCGCTCCGCAAATCGTAAATCAGCCCGGAACCCGCCGCGAGTCCGTAGTAATCGCGGCAGTACGACGCAACCGCCTGAAGCGCGTAGAGCGCCAGCAAAGTAACCGTCAACGCCTCCCATTGCGCATGCGTCGAAACGCCCAAGCCCAACGCCGACGCAAGCCCGACGCACCAGTGATTAATCGCCGCGTCGATTCGATCCATCTTCGGATGCGCCGCGACCAAAACGTCAACCACGTATTTGAAGGCGAGCGGAAAGCTGAGCGGCAAAATGAATTTCAGCACGCCGGCGACGATCGCGATCAGCGCCATGCCCAGATGGGGCCGCATATAGGCCATGAACCGGAAGATCGGCGCGCGGCCGCTCCGGGGCGCCGCGCAATCGCCGCCGGCGGATATCGCGGACTCGCTCGCGCGGGCGCGCGCCTTAAAATTGCTGATAACGTCCACAACCAATCTCCTCAAACACTCGCGCCGCCGGTCCGACGCGACCACGGCAAAACCCAGGCGCGTCCGTCCCGCGCGCTTCAGCATGCGGGACGCGATCGCCGATCGGCGCCGAACCACAACCATGTGGGAAAGCGTCAAACCGTAAACGTCAGGCGGCTCTAACAGACCTGCCGGAGGGATTTCGCAAATCGGGCGCCAGCAACCGCGGCGCGGGCTAAAGCGCGCGCCTGGGCGCGCGAGATCGCTTATGCGCGCCAGCGCTGAACCGGGGCAGTGGAGCGT
>DAHZDR010000155.1 GCA_027403435.1 Deltaproteobacteria bacterium | reverse complement strand
TTTCCGTAATAATTCGAATGACCCCGCGATGCGCCACCAGCAGGGCCGCGGCGCCGGCCGCGGCGCCTTCCGGAGCGTCGAGCGCCGCGCGCATCACCGTGATTCCCTCGCGCACTCGCGTGGCGAACGCGGCCCGGTTTTCGCCGCCTGGATAGGTAAACGCGGGATCGAGCGGGTCGCGCCTCCAGAGCGCGAACTCGGCGGGAAAGCGCGCCTGGATTTCCTCGGCGGTCAAGCCCTCGAAGCGTCCAAAATCAACTTCAACGAATTGTTTAATTTCGATCGGCGTCGCGTCAGGCGCGATAATCGCCGCGCTCTGCCGCGCGCGCCGCATCGGACTGCTCAGGACCGGCGTGAGCCGCCGGCCCGGAAACCGCCGCGCGATCCAATCGCGCGCCGCGGCCATCTGCGCCCGGCCGAGCGCCGACAACTCCAGGTCGGTGCGGCCGAAGTAGCGAACGCGGGAATTGCCGACGGTCTCGCCGTGCCGGACCAGCAGCAAGGTCGTCACGCGCGCGGCGCGCTCTTCAGGCGGCGCGGGGGCCATCGTCGTCAAGCGGGTTCAGCAGCAGACCGGTCGCGAGTTTCGGGAAGAAGTAAGTCGATTTTTCGGGCATCGTCGCGCCTGACGCGCACACCCCCTCGACGTCGCCGACGGTCGGCGCGGCCATCAGAAAGGCGCCGTCGGCCGCGCCTGACGCAACCGCTTCCAGCGCGGCGCGGGCGTCGATCGTGTATTCGAGGTTGCCGCCCGCGCGAATCGCGTCGGCCTTGAGTCCGAAAACGCGATCGAAGACCAGCGCGTGCAGGATCGAAACGTCAAGTTCGCGCAGCGCCGGCGGCAAGTCCGCAAGCGCCGCGCCGAGCGCCGCCTGATTGCGCGGGCGTAGCAGGCGGAACTCGCGGTCGCCGCGGAGCGCCACGCCGAGGACGCCGCGTCCGGCGGCGCCCAGCGCAAGGCGTAGCGCCTCCGCGTTAGCGACTTTTTCGATCGCGAAGCAAGCGCCGGCCCGCTCGTCGAACGCGGCGATAGCCGCGGCGTCGAGACGGCGGGCCACGCGATGGGTGGGAAGAATCACGAGGCCCGGATCGTCGAACCTGACCAGCGTCATCATCACGTAGTCGAAGCCCCGCGGTCCGGCGAGCGCGGGTTCGGCGGCGCGCCTGCGGCGACGGTATTCGAGCGCGGTTTCATAACGATGATGCCCGTCGGCGATCAGGATGCGGACGGCCGCGAGCGCGCGCCGCGCCGTCTCGATTTCGGCGGGATCGCCGATCGCGCGCACTTCGTTGCGCACGCCCAAATCGTCGGTTGCGGCAAACAGCGGTTCGCGCCGCGCGGCGTTCGCGAGCAGCGCTTCGAGAGCGGCGTCGCCAGCGGGATAAAGTCCGAAAATCGGGCTCACGTTGGCGCGGGTCGCCGCGAGCAGTCGCAGCCGGTCCTCTTTCGCCTTGGGAAAAGTGCGTTCATGCGGCAGGATCAGTCCGCCGCTGAAATCGTCGAGCCGCATGCGCACCACCAGCCCGGTGCGCGTATAGCGCCGGCCGTCGAGTTCGAAGCTTTGAGTGTAATGGTAAATCGCGGGACGCGGCGTCGGCCGCAGAATCCCGTCCGCGCGCCATTTGGCCAGCGTGGCGGCCGCGGCCGCGTACGGATCGGCCTCGCGATTCAACTCGAGGCGCACGATATTGTAGGGATTGCGCGCGTAGAGCGCGTTCTGTCGGGCGCCGTCGATCAGATCGTAGGGCGGCGCAATCAGCGTCTCGAGCCGGCCGGCGCGGGTGCAATCGAAAGTCAGCGCCGCGAACGGCGCGATTCGGGGAAATTCTTCAACCATGACTTAATCTTGATCCGCGAGCGCGGCGGCGATTGCGGCCTGCGCGATCGCGCCTTCGCGGAGAATCTCGTAGCCGTCGCCGCGACAGGCGACCAGCGTGCTGGGCGCCCCGCCGGGCAGCCGGCCGCCATCCAGCATTACTTTAATTTTATCGCCGAACGCTTGCCGAACCGGACCAAGCGTGTCGGCCGGTGGCGCGCCCGCAAGATTGGCGCTGGTCGCGGTGATTGGCGCGCCCAACGCCCGCGCGAGCGCCTGGGCAAGCGGATTGGGCGTAACGCGCACGCCGACTCCGCCGTCCGGACCGATCAACGCGGGGGACAGATCGGCGC
>DAHZDR010000140.1 GCA_027403435.1 Deltaproteobacteria bacterium | reverse complement strand
CGCTCGCGCGGCTCGCGCCCCACGCCGAACGCGGCGTGAAAATCGTCGGCCTCGAACCAAGCTGCATCCTGACTTTTCGCGACGAGGCGTCCGCCCTCTTTCCGCGCCTCGGCGCCGCGCGATCGGTCGCCGGCGCGGCGTTGACGCTCGACGAATTTCTCGCGCGCGAGGCGCCCGGCTTCGCGCCGCCGGCGCTGTCGGGCCAGGCTCTCGTCCAGGGTCATTGCCATCGCCAGGCCCTCGCCGGAATCGACGCGGAACTTGCGCTGCTGCGCAAGGCGCCCGCGCTTGAAGTGACGGCGCCGGACGCCGGATGCTGCGGGATGGCGGGCGCGTTCGGCTACGGCGAAAGCCGCTTCGCCATTTCCCGCAAAATCGCCGAGCGCGCGCTGATTCCCGCCGTCAAGCAGGCTCCGCCCGGCGCGATCATCGTCGCCGACGGCTTCGCCTGCCGCGCGCAAATCCGCCAGTTCTGTCCCGGCCGCGAGCCGCTGCATCTGGCGCAGGCGCTGAATCTGGCGCCGCCGGCGGCGTAACGCGCGGCGGCGGCTTTGCGCCGGCGCGGCGCGCCCGCTATAGATTTCTCTTCATCTGTTGTGTTGGAAAAGAGAGTGTCCGCCATGATGCGACTTGGGATCACGATTCCGCTCGACGGCTTCCATAACCAGCATTTCGCCGAACTGGTGCGCCATGCCGAGCGCGCCGGCTACGGCGACGCATGGTCGTACGAAACTTTCGCCGGCGACGCGATCGCGCCGGTCGCCGCGGCGGCGACGGTCAGCGAGCGGATGCGGCTGGGCACGGCGATCGTGCCGGTGTTCACCCGGCCCGCCGCGCTAATCGCGCTTACGGCCGCCTCCCTGCAACGGCTCTCCGGCGGACGTTTCATACTCGGCCTGGGCATCTCGACCCCCACTATCGTCGAACAATGGATGGGCGTGCCGTACAAGATGCCGATCACGCGGCTGCGTGAAACGGTCGAGGCGCTGCGGCGATGCTTTACCGGCGAAAAGGTCACGATGGCCGGCAAGACCGTGCAGATCAACGGCTTCCGCCTGGGTTCCGCCAGCAATCCGCCGCCGCCGATTTATATTGGCGCGCAAGGCGCCCTGATGCTGCGGACGGCGGGAGAAATCGGCGACGGCGCGATCGTCAATTACATCACGCCGGAAACTTTCGCCCCGCTGCGCGAGCATATTCTGGAAGGCGCGCGCGCCGCCGGCCGGCCAACCGACAAGCTCGATATCGCCTGCCGGATCATGGTCGCAATCGACGCCGAGGAAGAGGCGGTGCGCGAACAATTGCGCCGCGAACTGACGGCTTACGTCACCGTGCCGCAATACAACAAGTTTTTCCGCGAAATCGGCTACGAAACCCAAGCCCGCGCCGCCTTCGACGCCTGGTCCGCCGGCGATCGCAAAAAAGCCGTCGCGACGATTCCCGACCACATGGTCGAAGCGATCTACGTCCTCGGCTCGCCGGAGAAGATCGCCCGGCGCCTGCGCGATTACGAGCGCGCCGGCATCACCGCCGCCGCCTTGCAGTTCACTTCCTACGCGCCGAATCCGGAGGAGAAACGCAAGCGCATCCTCGCCGCGATCGACGCGCTCGCCGCCAACTGGAGCGCGAACGGCTAACCGACGCGGCGGCCACAGGACGCCCCGCTCCAGCGGCTTTCCGCGCGCGGCGCGAATTGGCGATCGGCGGAAGTCGCCGCCGGCGCGCAATCGCCGGCCCATCGGTCGGTCTTGCAACGGCGGCCTGCCAAACAGCAAACGCCCCGCCGAGATCGGCGAGGCGTCGCTAGTTTGGTGTCGCGAATGATAGCCAATCAAGCGGGTTCGGCTAGTCCAGCTCGCGAGCGGTCCTCACAGCCGTCAGACGCGGCTTAAACCTTAGTCGTCGTCGCCACGGCCGCGCCAGCCTTCGCCACCCAGCCATCCGGGCAGGCCGCCACGCCAGCCTTCGCCGCCACGCCAGCCTTCGTCACCGCCCAGCCATCCCGGGAGGCCGCCGCGCCAGCCTTCGTCACCGCGCCAGCCTTCGTCACCGCGCCAGCCGCGATTCCAGCCGCCTTCGCCACGCCAGCCTTCGCCGCGCCAACCGCGATTCCAGCCGCCTTCGCCATGCCAGCCTTCGCCGCCATGCCAGCCGCGATACCCGCCGTCGTGACCCCAGCCGTCAGCGAACGCGCGGCCCGGTATCGCCGTCATCGCCAGCGCCAAGGCGATCGAAAAAATCGCCGCCATCAGCCTCTTTTTCGCTAACATTTCCTGACTCCCCAGGTTCCCGCCCCCAATATTCACCTGTCTATGTTTTACGCCAATCCTGAACTTGCGTTACGCAAAATCGGTCGCCAGATCGCGCCCATCGACCGCATCGCGCGCCAAATACTCCCAAGTCATTACAAAGAAACGTCGGTGAATGTAATTCATGATTTAGCGTCATTTTGCACGCCAACGCCCCATGGAATTGGGCGAAACGCTCGATAGCGCTTAATGCAAAACCGCTCGACGGCCGGATTGCCCGCCTTTATCGACCTGCGGCGTCGTTAGGGGATCCGGATGCCGAGCAGCGGACCGGCGATCGCGCCGATCGCGCCGAGCGGCGAGCTTTGTCCGTTGTATTGATTATTGTATCCGCCGTAGGCGCCGGAGTTGTAGCCTTCCACCGGGCCTTGATACCCCGGCTGACCGTATGGCGAATAGCCGTAGCCGTTGCCGCCATAACCGCCATAGCCGTTGTTATCGTCGCCGCCTTCCTGGTCGTCCCCGCCCTGCCATCCGTTATTCTGCCATCCCGGATTTCCGTGCCATCCACGACCGCCGCCGTGCCATCCCTCGCCACCCCCGTCACCACCCCCGTCGTCGCCGCCGTGACCCCGGCCGTCGGCGAATGCGCGACTCGACATCGCCGTCATCCCCACCGCCACGACTATCGCGAAGATCGCCGCCGTTATCGCTTTTCTTGCCAGCATTGCCGGGCGCCTCCTGTCCGTGTAACGCATCTCGCCCTGTAACTGTTTACGCCGTTCCCAGGCTCGCGTTCACTGACGATCAGACGCAGCATCAAGCATGCCGACGACCGGATACGCCCAAACGCGTGAATTTGTTGGATTTTAATTCTAACTGATGGACCTGAATCCGCAACAGTGCGGCAAATGCGATGGAGCATAGACCAAAGCGTTCAGTGAACGACCCGTATCGTCGCCATTGCAGGCGCGAGCGTCCCGACCCGCGCCGAATGCCCCCTGGGTCAGCCCGCGCGCGGGAACGCCAGACGCGCCGTGGCGCGCGGGCCGGCATGGGCGTGTGAAATGCGGAAGGCGGCCCCTGAGGACCGCCTTCGCGCCAAGCTTCGTTATGCAGTCGGGCTGGAACCAGCCGCCGGCGACAATCGCGTCGCCCAACGGCATCGGACGCCTCTGCTCAGGCCCGCGCCTTATGCAGGCCGCGCGCGGCCTGACGGGCCACCGTCGCGGACTGATGCTTGACCGGCCGATGGCGCGCGGTCTTGGCCGCGATCGGCGCCACGATTTTTGGCGCCTCGTGCTTCGGGGCCTCATGCTTTGGCGCTTCGACCGGCTTGACCACGCTCGCCGCCAGTTCGGCCGGCGCCACGCCCGCCAACGCTTGCGGATTGGCGGCGGCTTCGGCGCGCGCCAGAGCGGCCTGCTCGAGCGCCGCCACCTTGCGCTCCTTCCAACGCCGCAAGCCACGCCGCAGATAGGCCGGATTGATGTCCAGCATGTCGCAAACGTTATCGAACGAGAAAACCCAATGGCGGTCTTCCAGCGCAATCCACTCGTCCGCGTCGCGGAACAACCGCTGGCCCTTGCTGGTCGGCGAATCGATACACTTCATGAAGCATTCGACCGCGTCTTCCAGAACGCTCAGCACCAGCCGTTTTTCGCCTTCGAGCAGATGCTTTTTGCGCATCGCCTCGAAGTACTGAATAGGCAAGAGCGTGTCGGGTTCGAACAATCCCGGCAATCTCTCGTCCAGAGTTTCCTTCTCCTGCATTTTTGCTCCCTGCTCAACCCTCATCGCTTCCGCCCCTCCACCTTGGATTTTACGACGAAAACACCCGCCGTCTTATTCATTCCCCGCCGTTTTCCTTATACAACTCGTGCCATGCCATCTGAATCGCCTCAAGCTTGCTTTCGCTCGCGGCGGACGGCTCGTCGCCGAATTCATCGAGGTCGATCACCCATTGACGCAGATCGGTGAAACGCGCCTGCAGCGGGTTAAGTCCCGGATGATTCTCAGCCAGAACCTCGGCAATTTCTTCCGCCTGGTCCCATTTGAGTTCCATAGCATTCAAACCCTTCCTTAAGGTAACTCGATGCGGAGGGGCTCGCCGGGATAAGACGCAACAAGATATACCTCCACACCTGTATTGTCAAGTGACATCATCAATCGATTTTTTCTCCAGCGCCAGCCCGATCGCCTGGTCCATGATGCGCTGCGCGAACGGCATCGACGCCTCGTTGAGCTCCTCGACCAGACGGGCAATCAGTTCGCGATCGTCGCCAGACCGCGCCGCGTTGAGACGTTCCGCCGCTGCCGCCATCCGCCGCCGCTCCTCCGCGCCAACCAGACCGCCGTACTCGCCCAATTGCTTCGCCAGCGCGGCCAGAATCTGCTCGGCGTCGTTGCGCGCCACGATCAGCAGCCGCTCTTCCAGATCCCGCTCGCCGAGGTCGATCGACTCCTCAAGCATC
>DAHZDR010000163.1 GCA_027403435.1 Deltaproteobacteria bacterium | reverse complement strand
TCGTCGCCGGTCGTGCTGACGTACAGATCGCTGAGCAGCTTCTTGCCCTTGTCGCGGACGTGCTGCTCGATGGCCTGTTTGACCTGGACGCTTGGCGTGATATGTCCGCCAATCGATCCGACGTCGGCTTTTATTACAGATAGTGTGGTTTTCATCAGCGTATTGTCTCCGAGCCCAAAGCCGGCTCCTGGATTTCCACCCTTCCTCTCGCGAGAATAAAGTTCGCGCGCCTAGCTCCGCCGCGTCGCGCATCCGCCGCCGCATCCGCCGCCACTGCCGCATCCGCCGCCGGTGCGCCGCGGCGCGCCGATCTGGTAGCCGGCGGCCTCGAGTTCCGTCGCGCCGATCCAATGCGGATCGGACTCGACCACGCCGTCGCAATGGACGCAGCGCCGACGCTCCCCGAGCTCGTCGAAATCGACACAGGTCAGGACGATCCTGGCGCAAGCCGCGCAATGCGCGGTGGGAAAAGAATTTTCCATTCGCGAAGTTTCGCGCATCACGGACTCTTATAGTAGTTTTCCGCTCGCTGGCAAAGCAAATGCCGCTCCACGAGAGCGGCGCGGACGCGAATTTCGCGGCCCGCGGCGCGCGCGCCGGCCAGCGACATGCTCGATCCCATGCGTATCCAACCCCAACCGCGGGAGTTTCCACGATGAAGCCGCACGCCTCGGCCGCAACCACGCCAACCACGCCCGCGGACGCGCTGACGCTCGCGCGGCTGCTCGACGATCATGAACTCGGCGATCGCGCAGGCCGGCGCTGGCGAATCAAAGTCGTAAGCCTGCGCCCGGTGCGGCAGCGCACCGGATGGCGCCACGTGACGATCGCGATCGCACGCGCCGGGGCGCCGCCCTCGGCGTCGCCCCTGATGACGGGAATCCTGAGCGGCGGCGGCCGGGGCGTGCAACCGTGGTGCGAATGCCGCCTGTATCCCGAGGTGCGGATGGCGGACGGGGCCCCGCTCGACGCGCGCGCGGCTGGTCTGGAAGCGGCGATCGTCGATCGGCTGGGCGAAATCATTGCGCCGGGCGGCCATCTGATGGCCGAATACGAAAGTCCGGGGCAGGAACGGACGCACGCGGAGTTGTTGTTGCGCGTGCCGCCGGCGGCGACGTATCTGGGCGCGATGATGTTCCACGCGGGTTTCAGCGGCGCGTTCAAGGATTGGTACATCGCGGAGGGCGGCCACGAGGGTCCGCGCAAGCTGCAAGCGAACCAGCCGCCGCATCCGGCGGCGGCGCGCGCGGCGAGGCGGACGCATGCGCGCGAACTGGCCGAATTCGTCCGGCGGCGCTTGCCGGAAGATGCGCAAGCCGCGGAGATCGTGCGCGCGGCGCAGGCGCGTGCACTGGCGTTGCTGGCCGGCATCCGCCGGACGCCGGGCCGGCGCTAAGCGCGCTGCACGGCGCCGGACGCGCGCCGCGCTAGCCCCGGACGTAGGGTTCGCCGAGCGCGGCGGGCGCGGCGGCCTGGCCGCCGACGAAGGCCAGCACGACGACCGTCAGCAGGTAGGGCAGCGCCAGAAACAACTGATACGGAAGCGCGCCGGCGGAGACCTGCAAGACGAACTGCAACGCCATCGCCGCGCCGAACATCAGCGCGGCCGCCGCGACGCCCCAGGCGTTCCAGCGTCCGACGATCACGACGGCCAGCGCGACATAGCCGCGGCCGGCGGTAATCCCTTCGACGAAGGTGTTGGCGTAGGCGAGCGAGAGATAGGCGCCGCCCAGGCCGCTGAGCGCGCCCGCGATGAGCAGCGCGATCCAGCGCAGCCGATAGACGCCGAGACCGAGCGCGTCGGCCGCCTCGGGACGTTCGCCGGCGGCGCGCAGCCGGAGTCCGAAGCGGCCGCGGCCAAGCGTCCAGGCGATCGCGGGAACCAGAGCGAAGGCGAGATAGACGAGCGCGGACTGGTCGAACAGCGCCGGGCCAATTAGCGGGATGCGGGCGAGCGGGCCAAGCGCGATCGGAGGCATCGGCGCGACCGTGAAGGCGCGGCCGGTGGCGCCGAAAATCCGCTGATACAGCACGCCGGTCACGCCCAGCGCGAGCAGGTCGATCGCGGTTCCGGCGACGACCTGATTCGCCGCGAGGTTGACGACGACCAGCGCGAAGAGCGCGTTGATCGCGACGGCGGCGGCGACCGCGGCGGCGACCGCGGCCAGCGCGCCGCCGCCCGCGTGGGCGGCGGCGATCGCGGCAAACGCCCCGGTCAGCATCGCGCCCTCGATTCCGATATTGATTACGCCGGCGCGCTCGACCAGCAGTTCGCCCAGCGCGGCGAGCAGGATCGGCGTGGCCATCGCGACCGTGGACGCGGCGAACGCTTCAAGCATCGTCGCCCTCCTCGGCGGAGGCGGGCGCGCCGCGGTAAAACATTTCGCGCCAGCCGCCGCCGGCCGCGGCGTCGCAGGCGAGCAGCACGAGAATCGCCAGCGCCTGAACGACATAAACCAGTTCGGGCGAGATTCCGTCCGCGCGCTGCATCGCCTGCGAGCCGTTATCGAGCGCGCCGAAGAGCAGCGCGGCGGGGACGACGCCGAGCGGACTCAGCCGCGCGATCAGCGCGACCGCAATCGCCTCGTAACCCCATCCGGGCGAGATGGTTTCGTACAGGCGATGGGTGATCGCGGAGATTTGCACGGCGCCGCCGAGACCGGCGAGCGCTCCCGACAGCGCCATCGCGCCGACCGTGAGCCGGGCGATCGGCGCGCCGAAAAAGGCGCTGGCGCGGCGATTGCGGCCGAGCGCGCGCAACTGGAATCCGGCGACCGTGCGGAACAACCCGAGTTGGCAGGCGCACGCCAGCACGACCGCAAAGGCCATCGCAAGGTTAAGCCGCGAAGGCGGGAAATAGAGATGCAGGCGCGCGGCGGCGGCGATTTTCCGGCTGGCGGGAAACCCGCCCGCCGGCGCCATCAGCGGACCGTGCACGGCCCAGCTCAGCAATTGGGCGGCGATAAAGTTGAGCATGATCGTGCTGATCACTTCGTTGACGTTGCGCCGCGCCCGCAGCCATCCGGCGAGACCGCCCCAGAGCGCGCCGCCGATTGCGCCGGCGGCGAGCATCGCCACGATCGCCGGCGCGTGCGGCCATCCGCTAAGCGCCGGGCCGAGCGCGCCGGCGGCAAGCGCGCCGACCACCAGTTGGCCGTCCGCGCCGATATTCCAGAGCGCGCCGTGAAAGGCGATCGCGACCGCCAGCCCGCAGAAGACCAGCGGCGTCGCGCGGGCGAGCGTGTCGGTAAACGCGATCCAGTTGCCGCAGGCGCCGGCGGCGAGGTCGGCGGCGACCGCCAACGGCGAGGCGCCCAGGGCGGCCAGCGCGAGCGCGACGGCGCCCAGGGCAATCACGCTCGCGGCGGCGGGCCGCCGCGCCGCGCGAATCAGCGCGTTCATGCGCCCGCGCCCGCCATCAGCAGGCCCAGCCGCGCGGGGTCGCGATCGGCGGCGGCGGTTTCGATCAGGCGGCCGCGCGCGATCACGAACAGCCGTCCGCAGCATTCGAGCAACTCGTCGAGGTCGGTGGAGATCAGCAGCACGGCGCCGCCGGCGGCGGCGAAATCCCGGATTCGGCGATGGACTCGCGCGGCGGCGGCGAGATCGAGGCCGCGGCAGAGATCGTGGGCGACGATTACGCGCGGCGCGGCGGCCAGCGCGCGGGCGACGGCGAAACGCTGGCGATTGCCGCCCGAAAGCGCGGCGGCGGAGGCGGCGGGACCGGCGGCGGCGCGGATTCCGAACCGATCGAGCAGACTGGCGCAGAAGCTTTGCGCGGCGCGGCCGCGGATCAGGCCGCGGCGGATGAAACGCGCCCGCACCGGCGCCGCCAGCAGCAGGTTTTCCCACAACGTCATTTCGAGCACCAGGCCGTCGCGATCGCGATTCTGGGGGATCACGGCCACGGCGCCATGAGCGGCGTCCGGAACGGGCGTGACGCGGCCCGCGTCCAGGCGGACGATTCCGGCGAGCAGTTCCACCAGTTCGGCCTGGCCGTTGCCATCGACGCCGGCCACGCCGACGATTTCGCCCGGCCGCACGGCGAGCGAAATTTCGTCGAGCAGGCGGCGGCCGTCGCGCGCCAGGGTCGCGCGCTCCAGCGTCAGCGCGGGCGCCGCCGCGGGGGTTTCGGCGCCGGCCGGCGGCGGCATGCGCAGTTCCTCGGGCAGCGCGCCGATCATCATGCGGGCGAGCTCGGCCGCGCTCGCATGCGCGGCCGGCAGTTCGGCGACGACGCGGCCGCGGCGCATCACGGTAATCCGGTCGGCGACGGCCAGCGCCTCGGCCAGCTTATGCGTGACGATCACCACGATTCGGCCGGCGGCGCGCAGGCGGCGCAGCGCGGCAAGGAAAATTTCGAGTTCGGCGGGCGCGAGCAGGCTGGTCGGCTCGTCGAGCATCAGCACCCGCGGATCGAAGCTGAGCGCGCGGACGATTTCGAGGCGGACGCGTGCGGCGACCGAGCAATCGGCGACGATCGCGCGCGGCGGCGGCAGCGCGAAACCGGCCTGGGCGGCGGCCGTGCGGGCGCGGACGGCGACCGCGTCGAGTTCCCGCGGCGAGGCCCCGGCGCGGTATCCGCCCAGCGCGAGATTTTCCTCCCAGGTCATGCGCTCAAACAGCATCGGGCTCTGATAAACCGCGGCGATTCGGGCGCGCCGCGGATGGCGCGCGGCGGAACCGGCCGGCAGCCGCGCGCCGTCGAGCAAAACCTCGCCGGCGTCGGCCCGCAGCCGGCCCGCGAGGATGTTGACGAGGGTGCTTTTGCCGGCGCCGTTCTCGCCGATCAGCGCGTGAATTTCGCCGGGGCGGGCGCGAAAATCGACGCGGTCGAGCGCGAGCGTGCGGCCGAAACGGCGAACGATGGAGCGAGTTTCGAGCACTGCGCGTCAGGCGGAATCGGCGGCGGGCGGCTTGAAATTCTCCCGCACGAAGGCAATCGCCTGGTCGCGGGTGGCGAGCGCGCCGTCGAGTTGCAAGTCCTCGATTTCGCGCAGGATGGTTTTGAATTCGGGACCCGGCCGAAAGCCCATCGCGATCAAATCCCCGCCGCCAATCAGCCGCGGCGGACGCGCGGGTGCGGCGCCCAGCGCGGCCAGCGCGCGGCGGCATAGATGGTAAAAGCCGAGATAGGAGCTTGAGGCGAGCGCGTCATACAAGGCGAGTTCGAGCAGTTCGTCGAAGCCGTCCTCGGTAATCATGCGCTTGAGCGTCGCCGGGCGCATCCGCGGCGCCATGCAGAGCCGCAGATGGTCGCGGACGAGATAGCTCACGCGATCCTGAACGAAGCGCGAACGGCGCAAGCGGCGCATCAGCTCGGCGGCCATCTTCGCGCCGATTTCGGTATGGCCGTAATAGGTCATCTTGCCGTGGCCGTCGATCTTGAAGCAGCGCGGCTTGGCGATATCGTGCAGCAGCGCGCCGAAGGCGAGCGTCTCGGAGCAGCCCCGTCCGAGCATCCCGAGCATCAGCCGGGTATGGCGATAAACGTCGCCTTCGGGATGGAAATTCGGCGGCTGCGCGCATCCCGGCAGCGCGAGAACTTCGGGAATCACGACGGCGGCGAGGCCGCTTTCGACCAACAGATCGAGACCGCGCGCGGCGCCGCCCTCGGTCATGATCAAGACCAGTTCCTCGCCAATGCGCTCGGCGGAAATATGGGCGATCGCGGGCGCGCCGCGCAGGAGCGCGGCCCAGGTGGCGGGATCGATCGCGAAATCGAGCCTGGCGGCGAAGCGCACCGCGCGCAGCATCCGCAGATGGTCCTCGGCGAAGCGTTCGCGCACGTTGCCGATCGCGCGGATCAGGCCGGCGCGCAAATCGCGCAGGCCGCCGACCAGGTCGATCACGCGGCCGGTGGCGGGATCGAAATACATTCCGCCGATGGTGAAATCGCGCCGCTGAACGTCCTCTTCAATCGCGCCGAACCGCACGGTCGAGGGCCGCCGGCCGTCGGCGTAATCGGCCTCGGCGCGGAAGGTCGCGACCTCGAACCGGTCGTCGCCGAGCACGACCATGATCACGCCGAAGCGGGCGCCGACCGGGATGGTATGCTCGAACAGGCGCTGCACGGCTTCGGGCCGGGCGTCGGTGGCGATATCGTAATCCTTGGCGGACACGCCAAGAATGCGATCGCGCACGCATCCGCCGGCCAGATAGGCGGCAAAGCCGGCGCGGCGCAGGCGCTCGATAATCGCGAAAGCCTTGCTTTCCTTCTCGACAGTCATGGCCGATTTAGCTTAATGTAGCGCCTTGGCCGCGCCGCGCGCTATCGGGGGAAACGATCGACAGCAGTCGCGGGCGTCGCCGCGGGAACGGAATGGGTCCGCTCCGGAAGCTTCAACATTTGACGGAATCGTCGGGAAATGGTAACGATTCCGCCGGGTAACTCACCTTGTGGGGGAGGAAAAATGGCGCTTAAACGTCTTGGACTCTGGAACTTGGCGGCCGTTTTGGTGTTGGGCGGCGCGATTGTGGGCTTCACATCGAACATCGCGAGGGCTCAGGGCGATGTCATGATGAGCGCGGGCGGACACGCGACTTCGGGCAAGCTCGCGTTCCGCCAGTATTGCGCGCAGTGCCACGGCATGAACGCGATTGGTGACGGTCCGGTGGCGCCGGCGCTCAAGAAAAAGCCGGCCAATCTGACGTTGCTGTCGAAGAAGAACGGCGGCGTGTTTCCTGAAAAGGAAGTGCGCGATTTTATCACCGGCACCAAAACCGCGGCCAGCCACGGCTCGCGCGAAATGCCGATCTGGGGCTACGCGTTCATGTATCGCCAGGGTTCGCGCGCCAGCAGCGGCGCCGAGCCGCTCAGCAAGCAGCAGGTCAATC
>DAHZDR010000114.1 GCA_027403435.1 Deltaproteobacteria bacterium | reverse complement strand
TGCTCGGCAGCCGCGATCGCAACGCGCTCAAGCGGGTCGCGCAATGGGGCGACGGCTGGTTCCCGAATCGCGTGACGCCGGACGAGATGAAGCGCGACCTCGCCGTGCTGCGCGAGGAGTGCCGCGCGGCGGGCCGCGAGTTCAGCGCGCTGGATATCACGGTGATGGGCGGAATCGCGGGCGAGCGCGCCGCCGTTCAGGCGGAGCTTGGCCGCTTTGCCGAAACCGGCGCCGGCCGTTTCGTGGTTGCGCTTGGCGCGCTTGGTCTCGGCGACTATCGCGCGCGGCTCGAAAAGTATGCGTCGCTGTATATCAGTTAAACGCGGCCGGCTGAAAGCAAATATTAACTTGAAAATGGATAACGAGGCGTCGCCATGAAAATCGGACTACTGGCTTTTGTCGGACCGACGACCGCGAATCCGGCCGTGCTCGCGCGCAAGTGCGAGACGCTCGGCTTCGAGTCTTTCTACCTGCCCGAGCATCCGATTCTGCCGGTGAATCACAAGACCCCGTATCCGCTTGCGGCGGACGGCAAAATTCCCGAGCCCTACGCGAACATGCCCGATCCGTTCGTGGGCCTGGCGCTGGCGGCCGGCGCGACCAGCAAAATCAATCTCGGCACGGGCATCTGCCTGGTGCCGGAACGCGACCCGATCGTGACGGCGAAAGCGGTCGCGACGCTGGATTTCTATTCGGGCGGGCGCTTTATCTTCGGCATCGGCGCCGGATGGCTCAAGGACGAAAGCGAAATCATGGGCGTCGATTTCAAACGGCGCTGGGCGATCACGCGCGAATATATCCGGGCGATGAAGGCGCTCTGGACCACCGATCCGGCGTCGTTCGAGGGCGAGTTCGTGCGTTTTCCGCCGGTGCGGTCGAATCCCAAGCCGGTCCGCAAACCGCATCCTCCAGTGCATATCGGCGCCGGCGGGATTGGACCGGCCATGGATCGCGCCTTGCGCGACACGGTGGCGATCGGCGACGGCTGGGCGCCTCTTGGCATCCCGCCGGACGCGCTCGCGGTGGAGCTGGCCAAGCTCAAAAAGCTCTGCGCCGAGGCCGGCCGCGATTTCGCCAAGCTCGAAATCACGATGTACGCGCCGGCGCTTCAGGGCGATCCGCAGACGACGATCGCGCGCTATCGCGAGGCGGGAGCGCATCGGCTGATCTGTTTCACCGAAAAGCTTGCGGCGGGCGAATACGAGCGCGAACTCGAATCGATCGCGAAGAGCTGGATTTGCTAAGGGCGAACGAGGAGCGAAACTGATGAAGATCGGGATTCTGGCGTGGACCACGGCCGCGACCGCCGACGTGGTGACCGTCGCGCGCGCCTGCGAGGCGGCGGGCTTCGAGTCGTTCTTCATGGCCGAGCATCCGGTGATGCCGGTCGAAATCAAGACCCGGCTGCCGCGCGGCGACGGCAAGATTCCGGCGATCTATGCGCACATGATGGACCCGTTCGTGAGCCTGGGCGCGGTCGCCGCGGCGACGAATCGGATGCGCGTGGGCACGGGCGTCTGTCTGGTGCCGGAGCGCGATCCGAAGGTGCTGGCGAAAGAGGTTGCGACGCTCGATCTGATTTCACGCGGGCGTTTCATCTTCGGCGTGGGCGCGGGCTGGCTGATCGAGGAAAGCCGCGTGATGGGCGTCAAGTTCCGCAATCGCTGGGAAATCACGCTCGAATGCCTGCGCGCGATGAAAGAGCTGTGGACCATGGAAGAGGCGTCGTTCGAAGGCGAATACGTGCGGTTTCCGGCGATTCGGTCGAATCCGAAGCCGGTGCAGCGGCCGCATCCGCCGATTCATATTGGCGCCGGCGGCGAACGGGCGCTGCGCAACACGGTCGCGGTGGGCGACGGCTGGGCGCCGATCGCGCTCACGCCCGAACAACTGCGCGGGGAGTTGGCCAAGCTGCGCCGGATGTGCGACGAGGCCGGCCGGGATTTTTCGCGGATGGAGATTACGATCTACAATCCCGCCGGCACGGAGCCGCGCCGGGCGCTCGAAGAGTATCGCGCCGCCGGAGCGCATCGATTGGTGATGATGAACGCGACGCTGGCGCCGGATCGCTACCAGCGCGAAATCGAGGATTTCGCGCGCGACTGGATCGTATAGGACGTAACGCGAAAGCGGTTGCATCAGGCAACCGGGGCGCGGCGCCAGCGCCGATCCTTATGGCCAGGGACGAATCGATCAGGGAAGTCGGCGCGCGCAAATGGCGCGGCGGCGCGGCGCGTGAGGAAAGCGATCGGCTGGCGGTTGAGGAGCCGCTCGAAATCCGGCTCGGCGGCCGGCGCTTCACGCTCACGATGCGCACGCCGGGCGCCGATGAGGAACTGGCGGCGGGATTTCTGCTCGCCGAAGGCTTTATCGATTCGCGCGAAGAGCTGGGCGAAATCCGCCGCGTGCGCGATCGCAAGGGCGCGCCCGAGCCGAACGCGATCGACGTAATCCTGAACGTGCCGGCGGCGGGCCTGCGCGCGCGGCTCAAGCGCAACTTCACCGTCGCCTCAAGTTGCGGCGTCTGCGGCAAGACCAGTATCGAGGCGCTGGAGCGGCGGATCGCGCCGATCAGGTCCGCCGTTACGATCTCGGCGCGCCAGGTGCTCGCGATGCCGGCGCGGATGCGCGCGGCGCAGGCGGTTTTCGCCGCGACCGGCGGCCTGCACGCGGCGGCGATCTTCGCGCTTGGCGCCGGCGAACTCGAACTGCTCGCGCTGCGCGAGGACGTCGGCCGGCATAACGCCGTCGATAAGGCCGTGGGCTGGGCGCTGCGGGCCGGACTGGCGCCGCTCGCGGAGCACGCCCTGATGGTCAGCGGACGGCTCAGCTTCGAAATCGTGCAGAAGGCGGCGGCGGCGGGCATGCCGATTCTGTGCGCGGTTTCGGCGCCGTCGTCGCTGGCGGTGGAGCTGGCGGACGAAGTCGGCGTCACGCTGGTCGGCTTCGTGCGGGACGGCGGCTTCAACGTTTACGCGCGTCCGGAAAGGATCGCTGGCTGAAGGGCGCGAGCTGGTGGATGCGTCGCGCGCGCCGATGCGCTATAAGCGCCAGTAGGGAGAAAATCGGCGTGCCGCGCTGTCACGCCCGCGACTGGAGAGCCTGCCGATGAAGAAACCATCCACCACCGCGAAGACCTCCGGCCTCAACGGCGGCGCGGCGCCGCGCACGCTGGCGGTCGATATCGGCGGCACCGGAATCAAGGCGCTGACGCTCGATCCGCAGGGCAAGCCGATCAGCGAGCGCCAGAAAATCGCGACGCCGAAGCACGCCACGCCCAAGGCCGTAATCGAAATTGTGGGCAAGCTGGCGCTGACGCAGCCGGGCTTTGAACGGGTCTCCGTGGGATTTCCCGGCGTGGTCAAGGACGGCGTGGTTTACACCGCGGCGAATCTGGGCAAGGGCTGGCGCGGTTTCGATTTGGCCAAGGCGCTCGCGCGCAAATTGAAAAAGCCGGTGCGGGTGGCCAACGACGCCGATATTCAGGGCCTGGGCAGCGTTACCGGGCGTGGGCTGGAGCTGGTGATCACGCTCGGCACGGGATTCGGCTCGGTGCTGTTCGCCAACGGCACGCGCGTGCATCTGGAGTTGGGGCATCATCCGTTCCATAAGGGCAAGACCTATGAGGACGAACTCGGCGCGCGCGCGCTCAAAAAGAAAGGGCGCAAGAAGTGGAACAAGTTGATGGCCGAGGCGATTGACGATTTGGCGCGCACCTTCAATTTCGACGCGCTCTATATCGGCGGCGGTTCCGCCCGCCTAATCGATTTGAAGCTGCCGGCGGGAGTCAGCTTGATCAGCAACGAGAACGGCCTGCTTGGCGGAATCGGGCTCTGGCGCGCCGCCGACGCCGTCAGAGTCGCCGCGCGCGCCGTCAAGCCC
>DAHZDR010000103.1 GCA_027403435.1 Deltaproteobacteria bacterium | reverse complement strand
AATTATAGAATGACGCGTTGAGCATACTGTTAAGCGCGGCGCCGTAATTGCCGCCGAAGGGCACTCTGGCCCCGTTAAAAGTCTGGCCCGCGCCAAGCGTGGCGCCAGGCACGTCGCAATTGCCTCCGGGCCCGCCAAAATTATTGACGCAGGGAGTCGTGCCGCTGATGGCGGTGGCGCCGACTTCCGCGCCGAGGTTGAGCTGCGGCAGCATCTGATTTTGCTGATACTTCACCTGAATCATCGCGGTGCGGATCGATTCACGCATCCCGGCCAGTTGCGGGCTGTACTCGACCATCTTTTCGAGCGCCGTTTCCTCGCTGTCGCCGATCTTCCGCCGCGGATTCGGCTGGTCGGCCGGCTCGACGTTTTCAGGCAGGAAGGTTCCCGCCGGATTGAGCATCACGTCCTGGCGCAATTGGGCGCGCGAGCTTTTAAGCGCGGCCTCGGAAGCATAGACGTTGGCCTCGGCAGTGGCGGCGGCGGATTGCGCCTCCTGCAGATCGATCGGCGCAAGCGTGCCAACGCGGACGCTGACGCGGTTGACGCGCACGAGATCGGAGTTGAATTTGAGCGCGGATTCGGTGACCTGGAGATTTTCTTCGGCGCCGACCACCGCCCAATAGTCGTTGCCGATGCGCCGCACGAAGTCCTGAAGGGCCGATCCATAGCTCCATTGCGCGACGCGCTGAGCGGATTCGGCAAGGCGCACGTTAATCGTGGCGAAGTTCATGCCGAAATTGCGCAACAGCGGCTGCACCAGCGAGCCTTCGAGCGTCGGCTGATAGAGCGGATTGACAAAAGAGAAAGGAGAATTATTTAACGTGCGATTGTTGTTGAAAGTGATGCCGAAGGTGCCATTGGTAATCGCCGAGACCTTGTTAACGCCGAAATTCCAGTCATAGAACTGTTGATTATACGAGAGCGAGCCGGGCGCCTCGAAGGGCGTAGTGACCGGCGCAACGTCATTCGACATGTCGAGTTGCGAGGTCATATCGGGGTCGAAGGCGGCGTTGGCGCTGCGCACGCCCTCGGTCGCGGCGATCGGGTCGAGTTCGACGGCGCGCAGGGCGGGATTGTTATGAATCGCGATATAGATGGCTTCCTTGAGCGTGATCAAGCGTGCGGTATTGTCCCGCGAGCGCAGATAGCGTTCGCTGATCAACGATTCGGGCGCGATTTCTTCGGCCGGGTTCCATTGGCGCGCGAACATATGCGGCAGCGACAGGATCGGCCTGCTTTCGAACTGATTGGCGGCGCTGGCGGGCACGTTGACCCGCGGCAGCGCCATCTCACCCTGCGGAATCGTCGAGGGAATCGCCTGTCCGCTGACCGAGGGCGCCTGTACGCCGGTCGTGCCGTACTGCGACGACGACTTATACTGTGCGCGCGCCGACGGGCCGATCGCCAGCGACACTAACGCGGCGATCAGCGCGGGCAGAGCGTGTTTCCTTCGTAACATCGTAAGAGAGCCTCCTTCACAACCAGACCGCCGGCGGAAAGCGGAATCTTATCGCCCGAACCAAATAGCGCAAAGCGCGCACGGAAGGAACCGGAAACCGCCGCGCCGGGACGGGCGCCGCGCGGCGCGGCGGGCCGATCGCCGCTTGCAACCCGCTAGCCGCGCGATTATAGCCAAAGGCTCCGGCAGGCTCCACGGCGGGCTTGGCGGATCTGGCGATGGCGAAAAAGATGCGGTTGTTGCGGTTGTTGAAGCTGGGCGCGAGCGCCGCGATCGCGCTGGGGTTCGTGGCCGGGCTGGGTCCGCGCCAGTGGACGCTGGTATGGGCGCAGTTGCCGACGCCAAATCCGTTGATCGCGCCAGTGCCAGCGCCGGCCGCGCCCGCGCAATTGCCCGCGCCCATCACCACGGCGGTGCTGCCGTCGCTGGCGCCGATGCCGACTCCGCCGGCCGCCACGCCAACGCCCGCCACGCGCAATTTTGCCTGTAGCTGCTATGGTCCGGCGACCCATACCAACTGGATGGGCCAGGTCGCGGCGCCGACTTACTTCGACGCCCGCCGGTCGGCGCTGAAGGCGTGCCTCGCCTACAATAAGCTCCGGTCGCCGGAGTCGCCGTTTCTCAATCCTAATCTGTTCGGGCCGAATCAGTTTTCCCCTGAAGGCCCGGTGGCGCCAATACTGCCGGGCATGTTGCCCTTCGGCCTCGCGAATCCCGAAATTGCAACCATGCCGGGGACTTTGAACTTCTCAACGCAGACGCAGATGGAGAATTGTTCGAATTGCGCCTGCGACTAAAACGCGGGACCAAGCATCGCCATATGGGCAAATTAATCATGGTGCGGCACGGCGAGAGCGAAGGTAATCGCGATCGCCGGTTCACGATTTCGCCGGAAGTGCCGATCAC
>DAHZDR010000053.1 GCA_027403435.1 Deltaproteobacteria bacterium | reverse complement strand
AAGGCCGCCGCCGAGCGCAAAGGTCGTCACCGCGCCTGTTACGGTGATTCGGCCGATCCGATCGGCGTGAAATTCGGTGAACCACAGGGCTCCATCGAAGCCGCGCGCGATCGCGAACGGCGCGGCGCCAATTCGCGCCGGCGCCACGGGCGCGGCCGGCAGCCTGGCGGGCGGCGGCGCAACGGCGGTTTTGCGCGCGGCGCATCCCGCCTGCGCCAGCGCCAGCGCGCAGCACAGGATCAGCAGTGCGCCGAGCGGCGGCGGGCGAAGCATCCCGCAACGGCGCGGCGGCGGATGAATTAAGCATCGCGGCGCGTGGCGGAACCGGGCGGATTTCATCGGCCGCATGGAAATCCCGGCGGCGCCGGCGGCTGAGGTAACCAATTCAGGCCGGCTCGGCGCTGGCGCCGCGCGCGGTGGCGGCGGAGTCGGCGGCGATCGGCGCGGCGTTAACCGAGAGCAAGGACGCGACCAACGCCAGCGCCAGCGCCACGAAGGCGAATTCCGCTTTCGGCGAGTAGAGCACATAGCCGTTCAACGTTCGCGAGGAATAGTGGAAACCGGGCGCCAGCAGCATCACCACATAGCTTGCGAGCGCGACCCAAATCGCCCCGCGCGGGCAGCGGCCCGCCGCCGACGACGACGCGATGGCGTGAAACGGAACCAGCAGCAGGACGAAATAGTGAATCCAGGTAATCGGCGAAACCAGCAGCATCACGGCGATCCAGAGACCAAACGCCCGGGAGTCGGAATCGCGATTGGCCGGTTCGCGCAGCGTCGCGCGGACGGCCAGCGCGATCACGCCGAGTTCCGCGGCGACCGTCGTGAGCGCCCGTACCCGGTTGAGCAACGGACCAAGGCCAAGGCCGAAGACATGCCAGAAAACCCGCGTGATGAACGGGAACAGGCTCGCGTCGGAGGGCTGGCGGACGTTGATGTCGGTGATATCCGCGGGGGCGCGCAGCGCAAAGCGGATGAAACTGGAAAAAATCGGCCAGCCGAGCGCCGCGAGCGTAATCAGCTCGATTGCGGCGAAGGCGAGCGCGCCGAACAACAGGGCGCGCCAGCGGCGTTTGACGATCAGGTAGGCGGCCATCACGAACGGAAAGGCGCGCAGCGCCGCCGCCAGCGCAAAGGCGCCGCCCGCCAGCAAATCGTTGCCGCGCCTCAGCCCGCGCATCATCACGACCAACAGCATCAGGATAACGAACTGCGCCTGCGCGAAGATCAGATGCACGCTGGTCGGCATATAGAGCAGCATCAGCGCGGCGAAGACCTGGGTTTGCGCGCGATCGAGCGCCGAATCGCGATCGCGCAGCAGCAGGATCGCGGCGGCGACGAACGCGGCGGCGGAAACCGCGAACCACGTCCAATAAGCGGCGCGCGGCGGCAACCGCGCCAGCGGCTCGAACATCAGCAGAAACGTCGGGGGCGAGTTGGTATGGATTAGCTGTCCGATATCCATATGAAATTGCGCGGCGATCGGGCGCAAGTCGCAGGTGTAGGGATTCAGCCCGCGGCGCAGCGCGGCCGCGGTCGAATAAAAAATGCTGAAATCCAGCCGCAAGACGCGCCGCGGCAAATCGCACATGCGCGTGGCGACGACGGTCAGCGCGACCAGCCATAGCAACACGCGCAGCGCCGGCCGGGTGACCGCGTGGACCAGGAGCGCGCCCATCGCCGGACGCGCAGGATCAGCGGAGACGGCCGCGGAAGCCGACGCGCGAGTTGCGTCTGGCGTGCGCGCGCCGCGGGATTCGCCTGCCTGCGAAGTGGCCATGGCGCGCAGGCTAACATCAGGGCGCGCCAAGCGTAATCCCGCGACGGCATGGAAACGACGCAACGCCGCGCTTCAGCGGCGGCCGGAGCGTTCGGCGATCGCGCGGATCGCGGCGACGCGCGCGGCCAGCGCCGGGTTTTCGGCGGCCTTTTCGAGCGGAAAGGGAAAGCGCCATTGCCAGTTGTCGCCGCCGACCGTGCCGGGCACGTTGATACGCGCGGCCCAGCCGAAAAGATCCTGAACCGGGGCAATCGTAAGGATCGAGCCGGCGGCGTAGAGGGCGTCAAGGATGGCCAACCCGGCGCGATCGTCCAACTCCGGAGCGTGCGCGTCGAGCCGGGCGGCCGCGCCGAACATCCTGACGAACGCCGCGCGCTCTTGCGCCGGCGCCGCGCGCCACCATTCGGCGAGCGTTTCGGTGTCGTGGGTGCCGGTCGTGGCGACGGAAAGTTCGGGGTAGCTGACGGGCGGGATAAACGGCTGGCCCGGCGCGTTCCATTCACGCTCCCAACGCATCACTTTGTAACCGGGGATGCCGAGCGCGGCGAGGGAACGGCGCACGAACGGCGGAATTACGCCAAGGTCCTCGGCCAGCAAGTCCATCGCGCCCGCCGCCGCGCGCATGACGCGAATAAGCTCCTCGCCCTGCGCAAGCTGCGCCGAGGGTTCGGACGGGTCGAAGGCGCCCATCGCCGCGGGGTCGGCGCCGAAGCCGTAGGTGCGGTAAAGGCCGACGACGTGGTCGATACGCAGGACGTCGAAGAGCTGGCGGGCGCGGCGGATACGCGCGCGAATCAGCGCAAGGCCGCCCTGGCGCATCGCCTGCCATGCCGGCATCGGCAGGCCCCAGCGCTGGCCGGTGGCGGAAAAGGCGTCGGGCGGGGCGCCGACGGTGCGCGCGAGATCGAACGCCGCCTGACCGGCCCAGACCTCGGCGCTTTCGCGGCCGGGCGAGAAGGCCAGGTCGCCGCCGAGCGTCACGCCGCGCGCGGCCAGCGCCTGGCGCATCGCGCGCCACTGGCGATACGCCACAAACTGAACATACGAGTGGAAGGAAATCTCGCCTGCAAGCTCATGCGTGGCGGATTGCAGCGCGCGCGGCTCCCGCGCCGCGAGACCGCCGGGCCATGCTTCCCATGGCGCCCAGCGAAAACGCTCTTTAAGCGCCCGGAACAGCGCGTAATCGGCCAGCCAGCCCTGTTCGGCGCGCACGAAGGCGGCGAAATCGGCGCGGTCGCGAGCGCTGGCGCGGCGCTGGAAATGCTTGAACGATTGGCGCAGCAGGTCGAGCTTGGCGGCGCGCAAACGGATCGGATCGGGCGGATCGCCGGGTCCCGCCGCCGCGCGGGCGCGGGCGAGCGCGGCGGGTCCAACGCCGGGCAGCGCGGCGGAGGTTAGATACAGCGGGTCGATCGCCAGCACGCTCATCGCGCTGTAGGGACTGGTTTCGCCGGGAGCGGTTTCGTCAACGGGCAGAAGCTGAATCATCCGATGGCCCATCGCGAGCGCAAGTTCGGCCATAGGATAAAGCCCGCCGATTTCGCCGCGGCCGAGATCGCCGGCCGCGCGCAGCGAAAAGAGCGGAATCAGGATGGCGGCGTGACGCTTCAAAAGGGTATCAGCGGAACGGACCCGGCGACTTGCGGCGCGGCGCTCCGGCGCCGGCAATCCGCTTGCGCCGCGGGCGCGAAAGCTCGGCCGATGGCCGCGGCGCCTTCAACCGTAACCGACCGCGGCGCATGAGGCTACGGATGCGCGCGCGCGGAAAATCGCCGCGTCCATTGACGCCAGCGGCCATGCGGCGCCTGCTGGCGAATCAGGCGGTGGTCCAGCCGCCGTTGGGACTGATTACCTGGCCGACCATGAACTTGGCGTCGTCGGAGGCGAGATAGAGCGCGGCCGCGGCGATATCGCCCGGCTCGCCCATCCGGCCTATGGGAGTGTTGGCGATCACCCATGCGCGCGCCGCGGGTTCGAGCGCCTCGGTCATTGGCGTTTCGATAAAGCCGGGCGCGATCGCGTTGACGATCACGCCGTGTTTGGCGACCTCGAGCGCGACCGATTTGGTGAAGCCGATAATTCCGGCCTTGGCGGCGCAATAGTTGGAGACGAACGGCAGGCCCGCCGTGCCGGCGATCGAGCCTTGATTGACGATATGGCCGGAGCGCCGGGGGATCATCGTCTTGAGCGCCTCGCGCGTGCAAAAGAAGGTCGCGTCGAGATGCGTCGCGAGCATTTTGCGCCAGTCGTCGTCGCTAAGCTCGATGGTGCCGGGCAACTCGGCGGATTCACGGGTGCGGCCGATTCCGGCGTTATTGACGAGCACGTCGATCGTGCCGAAAACGGCGAGGAAATCGACGAACATCTTGCGCACCGCGGCGCTGCTGGAAACGTCGGCGACGAAGGGCCGCGCGACCCCGCCGGCGCGTTCGATTTCGGTGACGACATTTTGCGCCGCCTCGGGCCGCACGTCGTTGACGCCGATTTTCGCGCCCTCGCGCGCGAACAGCAGGCCCATCTCGCGGCCAAGGCCCGAACCGGCGCCGGTGATCAGTACAATTTTGTCCTTCAGCTTCATCGTCACCCCAATGTTCCCGCTGGCCGCGCGCGCGGGTCGCGTTTGGCGCCGGATTATGGATTCGGAGGCTTGTCCTTGGCTTCCTTGAGCTGGCGCTTCCAGTCGAGCAGACGGGCCTGCGCGCCGGCCGCCTCGGCTTCCGTAATCATGCCTTTCTTCTGGTAGAACATGCTCAGGTTGGTAAAGGCAAGGATGTCGTCCGGAGCCTTTTCGACGTAGCGCTTGGTCACCTCGATCGCGGCGTCCAGATCGCCCTTGGCCTGATGGCACATCGCGAGGCCGGTGTAGGCGTCGCCATAGGCGGGAACGGCCTCCAGCGCGCGCGTGTAAAGCGCAATCGCTGCGTCGTAATTGCCGTCGGCATAAGCCTCGACCGCTTCGTCGCAGCGGTCCTCGGCGAATCGCCGGGCGTCATCCTGCTGTTCAGACATTGGACAACCTCTTCGTTGGCGGCGGCGCGCAAAGCGGATAGCGCGGCCGCGGCGCTCTTCATATATACTACGGAATTGAATCGGGAAAAATTCACCGGCGCGCGTCCGTGACGGCGGACGCCGGCTGCGCGCGATGCTGCTTGAAGAAGAAATCTACGAAATCCTGCGCGAGTGTTTCGATCCGGAAATTCCGCTCAACATCGTCGATCTTGGACTGATTTACGGCGTCACGCTCGACGGCCAGACGGTCACCGTGCGGATGACGCTGACGGCGCCGGGCTGCTCGATGGGCTCGATGATCGCGACGACGATCGAGGACAAGCTGCTCGGCCTGCCGGAGTGCAACCGGGCGAACGTCGAAATCGTCTGGGAGCCGCCGTGGACGCCCCAGCGA
>DAHZDR010000026.1 GCA_027403435.1 Deltaproteobacteria bacterium | reverse complement strand
CGCGCGCGCCGCCTCATCGGCGTGGCGGGAATCGCCGTCGTACGCAGCCAGCCGCAGCAGCGCCATTACGGCCGCGCTGTTGCCCGAAGGCGTCGATCCGTCGAAGGCGGCCTTGGTGCGCGCGATCAGCTCCTCGTGATCGTCTGAAGTGAAGAAGAAGCCGCCCTGCGCGCGATCGGCGAAATGCTCGATAATGACCTCGGCGAGCGCGCGCGCCATCTCCAGATGACGCCAGTCCAGCGTCGCTTCATAGGCGTCGATCAGCGCATTCGCCATCAGCGCGTAATCTTCGAGGTAGGCGTTGAAGCGCGCGACGCCGTCCTTGTACGAGCGTTTGAGCCGCCGTCCGTCCCACATCCGCGTCATCACGAAGTCGATCGCCTGGCGCGCCGCCTCCCGATAACGCGTCTCGCCGGTGGCGCGATACCCCTCGGCGAACGCGCCAATCATCATCCCGTTCCACGCCGCCAGAATTTTTTCGTCGCGTCCGGGATGCACCCGCCGCGCGCGCGCCGCGAACAGCCGCGCGCGGATTTCTTCGATCGCCGCCGCCATTGCGTCTTCGCTTTTGCCGAACATCCGCGCGGCGTCGGCCAGGGCGATCGTGCGATGGGGGATATTGCGGCCCTCGAAATTGCCCGCTTCGCTGATATCGAACCAGCGGCAGGCGATCGCCGCCAAATCTTCGCCCAGTTCGGCCCTGACTTCATCGGGTGTCCAGACGAAAAACTTGCCCTCTTCGCCTTCGCTGTCGGCGTCCTGGGAGGCATGGAACCCGCCCTCGGGACTGGTCATCTCGCGGATTACGTAGTCGAGGATTTCGCGCGCCACGCGGATCAGATCGGGGTCGTTGAGCGCGCGGCCGGCGTCAAGATAAAGCCGCGCCAGCAGCGCGTTGTCGTAGAGCATCTTTTCGAAATGCGGAACCAGCCAGCGTTCGTCCACGCTGTAGCGATGGAACCCGCCGCCGATTTGATCGTAAATCCCGCCCCGCGCCATCCGCGTCAGCGTGTCGCGCGTCATCTCGGCGAAGCTCGGGTCGCCGTCCGCGTCATACATTCGCAGGAACAGCGAAAAAACGAAGGTGTTGGGAAATTTGGGCGCGCCGCCGATTCCGCCGTGAGCGCTGTCGTAATGACGCGCCAGTTCGCGCGCCGCGCGCAACGGCAAATCGACGGCCGGTTCGTCGCCATCCGCCGAATCCGCCCCCAGCGCGCCCATCGCCGCCGCCAGCCGTTCGACGTTATGGGTCACGTCGGCGCGTTTCTCGCGCCACGCCTCGGCGACCGCCGCGAGCACGCGCGGAAAGCCGGGCAAGCCATGCCGATCCACCGGCGGAAAATAGGTCCCGCCGTAAAACGGCTTGCCCTCCGGCGTCAGGAACATCGTGAGCGGCCATCCCCCGCGCCCGGTCAGCAATTGCACCGCATCCATGTAAATCTGGTCGAGGTCGGGCCGCTCCTCGCGATCGACCTTGATTGGAATGAAATGCTGATTCATCAATTGCGCGATCGGCTCGTTCTCGAACGATTCGCGCTCCATCACATGGCACCAATGGCACGCGGAATAGCCGATCGAGAGCAAGATTGGCTTGTCCTCGCGCCGCGCCCGCTCGAGCGCCTCGTCGCTCCACGGAGACCAATCGACGGGATTATGCGCGTGCTGGCGCAGATACGGACTCTGCTCGTTGATCAACCGATTGGGCTTGCGCGCGCGGTTTCCGGAATCGCTATGGTCGCTCATTTCGCTCAGCTATCGATGGAGGTTGGGCGCCGCGGGTTCGGCCGGCGATCGGCGCCGATAAGGCCTGCCTTCAACAAGGCTACCACGCCAATTTTGCCCATACCATCTTGAGGTTCCATTCCGCGCGCCGCGCGACGAAAATTCCGGCTTGCCTTGCCCGAATTATCAAAGCTAATGATATCCAAGCAACAAAAAATAACGTCTGCCGAACGGAGAATCATAATGAGCATCGCGATACTCCACGACCGCCGCGAATATCAGGCCGCGGACGCCCTTGCCGAGGGCGATAACCTGTGGCTCGGACTCGACGACCTGCGCGCCGCCAGCGGATGGGAGCTTAAGCCCGAGGGCGCCTGCATGGGCGAGCGATGCGTGCCGATACCGCCCGGCCGCGAGGCCGAATTCCTGCGCGACGGCGGCCGCCGCTTCAATCTGGCCGCGCTGGCCCGCCTGCTCGGCAACCCGATCGCGCACGACGACCGGCACGGCGTATGGGCCTTCGGCGCGGCCCCCGCCGAACGCAATCAGTCGTTGCGCACGCTCGAAGCGCCGGATTTCACGCTCCCCGACCTCGACGGCCGGATGCATTCTCTTGCCGATTATAAGGGCATGAAACGCCTCCTGATGGCCTGGGCGTCATGGTGAGGATGCCGCTTTGACCTGCCCGTGTGGCAGGGCCTCTATCAGGAACTGAAGGACCGGAATTTCATTGTAATCGCGATCGCGCTCGATTCCTGCGGAGCCGACGCGGTGCGCCAATGGATTCGCGCGACCGAGCCGACGCCGCCGCCGATGCTCGAGTTGATGGGCTGGGGCGAGCGCGAGCGCGCCGCCGCCGGCGCTCCGACTTATCCCTGCCTGATCGACGAAAAACACGTCGTCGCGGAACTCTACAATATCGTCAACGTGCCGATGGCCGTATGGATCGACGAGCGCGGACGAATCGTTCGGCCCACCGAGTCGGCGGGCGCGTCCGACGCCTTTCGCAAGCTTAATCGGGCCGATTTTTCGCTCCCGCCCGACGCTTCGGCGCAGGCAAAGGCGGCCCGTACGTCGTATTTCGACGCGATTCGCGATTGGGTCATCAAGGGCGAGCGGAGCGCCTACGCGCTCGGCGCTGACGCGGCGCGCGACCGGGTCGCCGGCATAACCGGGCAGGACGCGCGCGCCATCACGCTGTTCCGGCTTGGCCAGTACCTGTTCGCCCACGGCCATCGCGCCGACGCGCTGGAGTATCTCGCCGAGGCGCGCCGGCTCAGGCCGGAAAGTTGGGCGATCGCGCGCCAAAGCTGGGAGATCGAGGAGGCGGGCAAAGCCGCGGGTCCCGATTTCTGGGCCGCCGTGCAGGCGCTTGGCGACCGGCCGTACTACCCGCCCGCCAAGCTGTAGCCGGACGGCGCGACCTGATTGCGGCCGTGACGGGATTGCGCGGATACATTTGGAGTTACCGCGGACTTCCGGGCGTATGGGTTGTCGGAGCGGCTGAAAAAATAGCGGGCGGAGCGAAGACCGTAAGGCCTGGCCCTCCGCCCGCCGGGGGCGCCGGACGCGCCCCGCCGGCGCGTCCGGAAATCTCGTGCCCGTTTATTCCACCGGCGACGGCTTAGGCGCCGCGCCGGGTTCCGTCTGCTTCATCAACGCATGCATCTGCTCGTGCAGGCTCTGCATCTTCTGATGGAACGCGGCGACCCGCTGGAGCTGATCGGGCTTCAGCACCGCCCGAATCTCGAGCGCGACCCGCACCGAATTGGCCATCATTTGCTGATGTAACTGGTCGAGTTTGCGCGTCTCTGGCTCCAGGTCCTTGGCCGTCACGGCGCCGTTCGATAGCAACTTATCGGCCATCTCTTCGCGCGTCTGATGCATCTGCTGGAACAACTTGTGGAAAGCCTCGTGATTATCACTGAGGATTTTGTTAACCCGCTTTTGTTGTTCAGGCGTCAGCTGAGCCGCCCGCAGAAACATCGGAAACGGCGGCATCCCGCCGCCCATTGCCATATGCCCGTGGCCCATCATCATCGGACCGCCCATCATCGGACCGCCCATCATCTGGCCGGCCGCAAGCGCCGGCAGCGCCGCGATTGCGACCGTTGCGATTAACCACTTGAGTAAGCGTTTCAAGCAAAATCCTCCTCTGATGCGTTCGTGATCGAGACCGCCGTTACACGCCGGCGCGCGGCGGATTCGTCGTTGACGCAGCGCGCGCTCAGCGGTGATCCGCCGACGTTGCGCACATCTCGTTTTCTTCACCCGGAGCGCAGAACAGCAAGTCGCCGTAATCGCCTCCGCCGCCGTAATTGGCGAAGGCGACGTCGCCGGATCTAGTCGCCGCCGATCCAGCTTCGTCGTACGCGATCGCGCTGATCGGATCCCACATCATCCGGTACGGCCGCTCCGGCGCGTACGCCACCAGCCGCCCATGCGCCATGGCGGCGCGCGGCACGCTGGCGACGCGCACGGGGGCGCTCGGACGCCAGCCCAAAAGCGCCACCGCGGCGATCGCCGCCGCGGCGCCGAACGCCGTCGCCCCGATCAGCCGCACCGCTATACCTGGCCGGGCGAATCCGCGCCGCGCGGCCGCGTCCTTGCGCCGCGCCGCCGGGAATTCCCGCGCCGTGGCGCCGCCCGAAGCGGCCGCGGCGATCGCTCCCGCGATCATCCGACTGTCGCGCGCGAGCTCCTCGTAGCTAGCCGCGCACGCCGCGCATCCCGCCAGATGCGCCCGCTCGGCCGGCATCTCGCCCTGGTCGCTCACGTACAATCGCGTCAATTCGTTTTCGTTCAGGCAGAGGCTCATTGCTCGCTCCGCAATATTTCACGCAGGCGGCGCACCGCCCGGAACAGATGGAGTTTCACGGCCTGATCGGTGATCTTCAACGCCGCGCCAACCTCGCGCGTCGGCCAGCCCTCGACTTGCCGCAGGACGAACACTTCGCGCTGACGCGGCGACAATTTGCGAAAACCGCGCCAGATAGCCGCGCCCTGCTCATGCGTGACCGCCTCGTCCTCGGCGCTGCGCGGCGTGGCCACGTCCGAGTCCAGCAGCTCCCGACCGTCGCGCCGCCACCATTTCCACCATCCCGACCGCCGCCGGTCATGACAGGCGTTAATCGCCACGCGCGTCAGCCACGCGCCCCATTGCGCCGGCTCGACGCCGCCGCGCCGCTGCCCCAGCATCCGCACGAACACTTCCTGCGCCGCCTCGTCGCCCTCGTCGGGATCGCCGAGCATCATGCGGCAGAGCCTCAGAATCCGCGGATGATGGTCGCGGTAGAGCGCGTCCAGATCGGGCGGCGCGCCCTTGGGCGGATCGGCGGAGTCGGGTGCGCGCATGATCGGCCGCTTAGTCGCCGTTCGTTCCATCTCGATTATTTGACGAACGAGAACCTCGGAGGTTTCGCCCGAGGACGGTGAAGCGATCCTACGGCCGACGGGAAATTATCTAACGTGAAATTTATAGAATGTTGTTTTAAGTTTTTTGTGGCGGATTAAAGGGCCATAATCGAGCGGAGCCTTGACTCCATCCGAGTCAGCCTTGCTCTGTGCCTTTACACCGCTCGTCGCGGCATTCCACCCGCCCGATTCGGCGGGACCACTGGCGAACCGGGCAAGTTTTCAGCAGACGGGTCGCAATCAGAGCGCGTTCGCGCCACGCTCGCCAGTCCGGATTCGGACCACTTCCTCCATCGGCATGACGAAAATCTTTCCGTCGCCAATTCGACCGGTACGCGCCGCCCGCTCGATTGTGTCCACGACTTGTCCCGCGGTTTCGTCGGAAACGATAATCTCCAGCTTTACCTTGGGCAGGAAATCGACGACGTACTCGGCGCCGCGATAAAGTTCCGTATGGCCTTTCTGCCGACCAAAGCCCTTTACTTCGCTTACCGTTAGCCCTTGTATGCCAATACTCGAAAGAGCCTCTTTGACTTCGTCGAGTTTGAACGGCTTGATGATGGCCTCAACCTTCTTCATATGACTCCTGATGGCG
>DAHZDR010000022.1 GCA_027403435.1 Deltaproteobacteria bacterium | reverse complement strand
AACGTCATGTTCGCCCTGTTTTACGGCTTGCCCTGAACCAGCGCCGGCGGCGCCCGGCCACGCCTTCGCTATTCGACGCGCGGCCGGCTCCGCAACGGCGCCACTCCCGTGCCATCCAGTTGGATGGTCTGCGGACTGTTGCGGGCGCTGTCCAGGATTTTCAGCGTCGCCGCGCGCCGGCCGGTGATTAGCGGCGCGAAGCGCACCGTGACAGCGCAGCGGCGATGCGCCGGGATGGTCGGCCCGCAGGCGTTCGTGACAGAGAAATCCCCGCCGCCGCTGAGCGCGATTCCGGCGATCGCGATCGGCGTCCGGCGCCGGTTGAACAGCATAATCGTGCGCCGGCTCGCGCGGTCGCCGACGCGCGCGGCGGCGAAGGTCAGCCGCCCGGGACGATATTCCAACAACGTGGCGGCGTCCGGGTCGGGCGCGGGGGCGCTCGCCGGAACGGTGAAATGCGCGACGAAGGCGTCTCCGCCCTGCCGATCGAGGCATCCGGGACAATTCGGCTGAAAGGCGCTGGCGGTGACCGGAAAATCGGCGGAGGCGGCGCCGCCGGCGAGATAGAGGCCCGCGCTTGCGGGATCGAACGCGATCGCGGTGGCGGCGTCGCCCACCGGCGTGGTTCCGTCGAATCCGCCCGCGCCGCCGAGATAGGTCGCATAGACCAGCGAAGGCCGGCCCGCCGCCGTCGGCCGCACGATCGCGACGAAGGCGTTGGGCGCCGGCGGATTTCCCGTACAGGCCGGGCAATGGCTCTGCGCGGCGTCGGCGGTGACCGGAAAATCGGGCGAGAGCGCGGCCCCGGCGACATCTAGGTCGCCATTCGACGCGGCCGCGAGCGCCGTCGCGGCGTCGCCGCCGGCCGACGAACCGACGCCGCCCAGGTAGGTCGCGTAACTTAACTGACGCGCCGGCGGCGCGGTGGGCGCAAATGTGGCGACAAAAGCGTTGCCATGCGCGCATCCGCCGCCGCATTTTTTCTGGAAAGCGCGGGCGGTCACTGGAAAATCCGGCGAGAAAGTCGCGCCAGCGACCGCCGGCGCGCCGGATGGCGCAAGCGTAATCGCGGCGACTGCGTCGCCGTTGACGGAACCGCCTAGATAGGTTCCATAGACCAGGGCGTTGGCCCCGCGATCGGTCAGCAGATGGGCGACAAATCCGGAACCGCATCCGGCGGGGTCGTCGGCGCTCGGACAGGCCGGCTGGAAAGCGTCCGGGGTGGTCGGAAAATTATCCGAGCTGGTGGTTCCGGCAATCCATACGTCGCCCGGCGCGGCGACCGCGAGGCCGGTCGCCGTGTCGCCGTCGCCGCGCGCATTGCCGTCGCCGCCCAGGAAAGTTGAATAGACCAGCCCGGCGGCGCCTGCGGCCGACGAATCGAGCACGCTCAGGAAGCCGTCGTTGCTCCCGGCGGCGCATCCGGCGCAGGCCGGTTCGAAGGCCGCGGCGGTGACCGGAAAATCGGGGTCGGCGGTATATCCGGCGAGATAATCGCGGCCCGCGGAATCGAGCGCCAGCGCGATCGCGCCCGAATAACTGGAAGCGCCGCCGAGACAGGTCGCATAGACCAGTTGCGCGGCGCCGGCGGCGGCGGGATTCAGGATGGCCAGAAACGGTTTTTCGACGTCCGCGCAGGAGCGATCGAAGGCGCCCGGCGTGACCGGAAAATCGGTCGAATCGGTGACTCCCGTCAGATGCGCGTAGCCGCGGGCGTCGAGCGCCAGCGCGGACGCGCCGCCGCCCCATCCGGTCGTGCCGCCGAAGTAGGTCGAATAGACCAGTTGCGCCGCGCCCGCCGCCGCCGGCCGCAATTCGCTGACAAAGGCGCTGGCGAAGAAATCGCCGCCCCGATTGGAGCAGTACCAGCATCCGGAATCGAGCGCGTCCGGCGTGACCGGAAAATCCGGCGAAGTGGTCATCCCGGCGACGAAAACGTCGCCGGCGGAATCGGCCGCGACGGCGGTCGCGACGTCGCGGCCGGAGCCGCCGAGGAAACTCGCGTAGTCGAGCGCCGGATCGATCACCACGCGCGCGCGCGGGCGATGCGGCCCCAGCCGGAAGCCGACCGTCACGCCGCCGGCGCGCCGCGCCAGAACCGCGTAGCGCCCCGCGATGCGCCGGGGGGGCGCGCCCTTGGCCGATTCGGCGTAAACCGCGGGACGCATCAGGCGCAACCGGCCGGCGGCGGTCGTTAGCACGAGATTCCCCGCACGATCGACGCGGGCCGCGCGCGCGCCGGTCAATTCCAGCCGGATATCCGCCAGCCGGCCGCGCGGCGCGAGCGCCAGGTCGAATTCGAGCCGTCCGCCCGTTCCGTAATAGATCAGGTCGATTCCGGGCCAGGCGTCGCGTTCGACGATTTTGGCGTACGCGGGCACGCCGAGCCGCCAATGCGACCGGTCGCGCCCGAGGATATAAGTCACCCGGCCGGCGGGTGGTCCCGACGGCGCCAGCGCCGCCCGCCGCGCGGACGCCACCAGCCGCATCCTGACGGTGGCGCGCGGCTTTTGAGCGGCGTCAACCCGGCGCGCGCGCGCGGCGGCGCGCAACCGGGGCGGAAGCGCGCCGCCCAGGATAATTCCGGCGCCGGCGCGGTCGATTACGATCACATAGCCGGCTCCGTGCGCGACATAAGCTGGCCGCGTCCCGGACCGCCGCGCGACTGGCTCGAAGCGCAGCGGCAGCGCCGCGCCGATCGCGGCCTGCGGCGCTATCCGCGCGACCGGCACGACCGGCGCCGGCCGCGCGGCGGCGAAGCGTCGCGGCGGCTGTGCGGTATCAAACGCGATAGCCAACGCGCCGAAGACGCCGAGCATAATCAAGACGATCGTTGCTTTGAATCGCGATAATTGGGATGGAAAAGGCACTATGACACGACACTCCGCCGGAATTTCATGTCATAGCTTAAAATTGATTAATTAATCATTCAATTAGATAACAAATAAAATTATCGCCAGGGTGGGGTTAATTTGAGCCGACTTTCCAACTGTAGTGGAGATTAAACTTTGTGAAGCATCTGGAACTGGGCGAGTGCGGTATCGAGCGGGGTACCGGGCGGCGAGCTATGGCGGCGATACGCCCGCCGCCGCGAAGCATCCTTGCCAGCCTTTTTTGACATATAGGTTACGGTCGCAATAGACCGCGCGCGGATAGTACGGGCCCATGATTTTTTCGGCGCAGGCGCCGGCCTTGGCGATTTCCCTGGCGCCGCCGCGCTTGCCCGCCGCGCCGCCCACGACGCATCCGCGATGTTCCACCGCCTGAATCGACTGGACGAAGGAGTTGGCCGGCAACAGATTGCGCAAAATCAGCGTATTCGGCTGCGGCGCCGCGTTCCACGGCAGAAAGCTGGCGTCGGCCGCGAGCCACGTCGGCCGCGCGTATCCGGACGCGAGCACGTAGGTGTAAAAACCGCTGGCGTCGAGCCGCGTTTCCCAATCCGCGCGGCAGGCGGCGACCGGCGCGGGCGGGCCTTCGAGGTTGTCGCATAGCGACCAGTAGCGCATCGCGATTGCGCCCGCGCGCGGGGCCGGCTTCCATACGGGCGCGCCGGGAAAGGTGTCGGGAAAGCCGGG
>DAHZDR010000538.1 GCA_027403435.1 Deltaproteobacteria bacterium | reverse complement strand
CGTCGGCGGCGCCGCGATCGAGGGCGAGCGCGCCGGCCGGCTTGAGCGCGAAGGCGATCCAGTGCTGGCGGCCGCGCATCCGGCGCCGCGCCGGCAGGATCAGCGTGCCGATCTCGCGTTCGGGATCGAGGGCCGCCAGCAGCGCGCCGGATTCGCGTCCGGGCGCGATAATCACGCCGATTCCGGCGCGCGCGGCCTGGCGCGCCGCCTTGACCTTCGCCGCCATCCCGCCGCTGCCGAGCGGTCCCGCGCGATCGGCGGCGAAACCGCGCATCCCGGCCGCGGCGTCGGCGACCAGCGGAATCAGCCGGGCGTCGGCGTTTTTGCGCGGATCGCCGGTGAACAGGCCGCGCACGTCGCTCAGGATAATCAGCGCCCGCGCCGCGGCCATCTCCGCGACCAGCGCCGACAGCACGTCGTTGTCGCCCATGCGGATTTCTTCGACCGCGACGGTGTCGTTCTCGTTGACGATCGGAATCGCGCCGGCCGCGAGCAGCGCCGCGATAGTGCGGATCGCGTTCTGGCGGCGCTGGCGCTCGGCGACGTCCTGATGCGTCAGCAGAATTTGCGCGACGGTGCGGCGATGTTCGTCGAAGGCCTTCGCCCACTGCCGCATCAGCTCGATTTGTCCGGCGGCGGCGGCGGCCTGGCGTTCGGCGAGGGTGGTCGCGCGGCCGCGCAGGCGCGCCCGGCCGGCGGCGATCGCGCCCGAGGTCACCAGCACGATTTCGAGGCCGGCGCGGGTCAGTTGCTCAATCTGGGCGGCCAGATCGGCGATTACCTCCGCGCGCAGTCCGTCCTGGTCGGACAGCACCGCGCTGCCGACCTTGACCACGACGCGGCGCGCTCCGGCCAGCAGTTCGCGCTTATGGTTCAACTGGGGCATCGGCGGCGTGGGGCGCGGCGGCGGCAAGCCGGGCGGCGATGGCCGCGACCAGCGGATCGAGCGCCAGCGCGGCTTCGGCCGAAATCGTGAAGGTTTCGAACCCGCTGCGCCCGGCGAGCGCGCGCGCGATCCGTTCGGCGCCGGCGGAATCGGCCAGATCGAGCTTGTTGAGCGCGATCAGCGCCGGCCGCGCCGCCATCGCCGGGTCAAAGGCGGCGACTTCGCGCCGGACGATCGCGAAATCGCGCTCCGGATCGCCGGTCAGGTCGAGCAGATAAACCAGCACGCGGGTGCGCTTCAGATGACGCAGAAAGCGGATGCCGAGGCCGTGGCCGAGATGGGCGCCTTCGATCAAACCGGGAATGTCGGCGAGCGTGAACGATTCCTCGTCGGAGACCCGGACGCGGCCGAGATTCGGCGTCAGCGTGGTGAACGGATAGGACGCGACTTTCGGCCGCGCCGCGCTGAGCGCCCGCAGCAGCGTAGATTTGCCCGCGTTGGGCAGGCCGACGAGTCCGGCTTCGGCCACTAGCCGCAGCTCCATCCGCACCCAGCGGCGATCGCCCGCCGTGCCCGGCGTCGCGATCCGCGGCGCGCGGCGCGTCGAGGAGACGAAATGCATATTGCCGAGGCCGCCCTTGCCGGCTTTGGCGATTACCGCGCGCTCGCCTGGCATCACCAGGTCGGCGAGCAACGCGCCGGACTCCTCGTCGAAGGCCATGGTGCCGGGCGGCACGCGCACGACGACGTCGTCGCCCTTATGGCCATATTGCTGTTTGCCGCGTCCGGGTTCGCCATTGCGCGCTATCAGACGCGGGTTATATTTGAAATCCAGCAGCGTCGAGAGACCTTCATCGACTTCGAAGATGACTTCGCCGCCGCGGCCGCCGTCGCCTCCGGCCGGTCCGCCGAAAGGGCGAAATTTTTCCCGCAGAAAGGCGATCGCTCCGGCGCCGCCGTCGCCCGCCTGTACATAAATTCGCGCTTCGTCGATAAACCGCATCGGTCCGGGGAAATTATAGCAATTGAGGGTGGTGTCCGCGCGCCAGTCGCGGCGGAGGCGACGGCGATGGACGCCAGCGGCCAGCCACTGGCGCCCCGCGTCTTACAGGCAAAGCTCGGCCACGGCGCGCACGGCTGCGAGTTGCGTCGTGCCGATAATCAGCGTGCCGATCGGCGCCGATTTCCATGCGGCAAGCTGGTCCTTGATATGCTCGCGCGGTCCCACCAGCGCAACGGCATCGACCAGTTCGTCGGGCACGGCGGCGGCGGCTTCTTCCTTGCGGCCGGAGAGATAGAGGTCCTGAAGCTGGGTCGCGAGGTCGTCGTAGCCGAAATTGCGCACGTAACTATTGTAAAAGTTGCGCTTGCGCGCGCCCATCCCGCCGATATAGAGCGCCAGGCTCGCCTTGATAGGCGCGCGGCATTTGGCCAGGTCCGCGCCCATGTTGCACGGCACGTACGGCGCCAGATCGAAGCTCGCGATACTCTTGGCGGCGCCGCCCGCTCTGGCGAAACCGGCCTCCAGATGCGGTTGGTAGAGCTGGCCGTACCATTGCGGACTCATCCAGACCGGAATTACGCCGTCGGCGAGTTCGGCCGCCAGCTCGATGCCCTTGGGGCTGATCGACGCCAGGTAGATTTTCATATCCGGGCGGCCGTGCAGAATACTGCGCAGCGGCTTGCCCAGACCGCTGGCGTCGGGACCGCGATAGGGAATCCGATATTCCTTGCCGTTGAATTCGAGGGGTTTTTCGCGCGCCAGAATCAGCTTCAAAATCTGAATGTACTCGCGATAGCGCTGGAGCGGCTTGCCGTAGGCCACGCCATGCCAGCCCTCGACCACCTGCGGATTCGACGGTCCGAGTCCGATAATGAAGCGGCCGCCGGAAAGCCCGTCCAGGGTCATCGCGGTCATTGCGGTCATCGCCGGCGTCCGCGCGTGCATCTGCATGATTCCGGCGCCGAGCTTGATTTTCGCGGTGCGCGTGCCAATCCACGCAAGAAAGGTGATCACGTCTGAACCGTAGGCTTCGCCCGACCATACGGAGTCATAGCCGAGCCGTTCGGCTTCCAGAATGAGTTCCATCGTCTGGGCCATCCGCGGACCGGAATAGGCGGTGTTCAATCCGAGTCGCATGGGGTTGCTCCTTGCTAATGCGAGTATAGCCCGGACCAGCGAAAAAGCCCCACGGTTTCCCGCGGGGCTTTCGGTTCAGAAGGAAAACGCGCCGAGGTTCAGGAGGCGGCCACGGCGCCGTCGGAAGCCGCGGCCGCTTGGGGCGCGGGCTCGACGCTGACGCGATGTTTGTCGCCGCGGAACGTTTCGTACTTCACGGTGCCGGCGATCGTCGCGTAAATCGTGTAGTCGCGGCCCATCCCGACATTGCGCCCCGGATGGATCCGCGTGCCGACCTGCCGCACGAGGATATTGCCCGGAATCACCGCCTCGCCCGCATACATCTTGATACCGCGCCGCTGTCCCGGACTGTCGCGGCCGTTGCGGGTGGAGCCTTGACCTTTTTTATGCGCCATTGGCAGTTACCTCGAATTACGCGGGCGGCGCGCCGCTGGCGCTCGCGCCAGATTCGATCGCTTCGATGCGCAGGACGGTCAGTTCCTGGCGATGGCCGCGTTTGCGGCGATAGTTCTTGCGCCGCTTTTTCTTGAAAACCAACACTTTAGCGCCGCGCGGCTGACCGACGATTTTCGCCCGCACCGACGCGTTGACGACCAGTGGCGCGCCGATCGCGTTGATTTCGCCGTCGCTGACCGCGAGCACTTCGTTCAGCGCGATCTTCGCGCCGACCTCGCCCGCGATCCGTTCGACAATGATTTGATCGCCGGGGCCGACGCGATATTGCTTACCGCCAGTTTTTACTATGGCAAACATTTCCTTAGCCTGAACCCCGAAAGCTACCGGAATCGCACCCGAGGGTCAATCAAGCCGTAGTGGGCCGCCGCCGCGCCAGCCTCGGGCGCTTCAGCAAAATTCGCTTTCACAGGAAGGATAACGGGTTGCAAACGCGCGGCGGCGGCCGCCTATCGGGAAGCCTTCAGATATTCCAGTATCGCTTTCGCGTCCCGCGGCGTCAGATTCGCCTGCGTCCGCATATGCATCAG
>DAHZDR010000071.1 GCA_027403435.1 Deltaproteobacteria bacterium | reverse complement strand
CACCAGCCCAACCCGGCCGTCATCGGGCATCGACCAGCTTGCGCCGTCGAAAATTCCGCGGCCGCCGAAGTATTTGGTGACCTTGTCGAGCGTCAGCACTGATTTTTCCTGTTGGGCGCCGCGATTGTCGCCGGTCGTGCGACGCGAGTCCGTGGCGACGCGCGCGTGTGCGCCCGCCATCCAATCCCTCCATCATACCGACCGCTAGCGGGCGGCGGAAGCGAACCCCGGCGCAATCCCCGCGGGACTTGACAAAATATTATGAAAACTGATTTGAATGATCAAACTGGCTAATATCTGAAATCTCCTGACAGGAGGTCGCGCCATGCCCAAAAAAGTAGCCACGGTTCTGGAGCACAAGGGCGCCAACGTGGTGACGGTGACGCCCGCGGCCACGATCGCGGAAGTGGTCGCGATTCTCGCCCGCCATCGGATTGGCGCCGCGCCAATCATCGCCGAAGACGGCGCCTTGGCCGGCATCATCTCGGAACGCGACGTGATTCGTGGAATCGCCGAACATGGCGAAGCGGCGCTGGCGTTTCCCGCCAGCCGCCTGATGACGCGCGAGGTCGAAACCTGCGCGGCCGACGACGCGATCGTTGAGCTGATGGAGACGATGACGCTCAAGCGTATCCGTCATCTGCCAGTGCTTCGCGGCGGCGCGCTGGCCGGCATCGTCAGCATCGGCGACGTCGTCAAGCAGCGGCTGGAGGAGGCGCAGGCCGAACTCGAGGCGTTGCGCAGCTATATCGCGTCGGCCTCCTGACGGGTCGCGCGGCCGGCGCCTGGCGAGCGGCGGACTCCCGGCTCAGGGCGGAATTTCGAGCTGGGTTTCAGCAAAATCCTTGTGCGCCGGATTCCATACGAAGGCGGCGGCGCGAACGAACCGGCCGCCGCGAATCGACATCACGAGATAGGCGGTGTCGGGATAGTCCGGTTCCAACGGATCGAACGAACAGGCCTGGGCGCGGTCGGTCGGCGAAAAATAGGCGTCGTGGTCGGGATGCGAATGATACACCACGTCGAGCCGGAGCTTGCGCCGATCGATTTCGTTGAGCGCCGCCAGATGCTCCCGCGGCTCCATCAGGAACGCGGTGCGCGCGTCGCGCGGAAACGCGGCGGGATTTTCGGCATGCTTTTCGTTCTGGATATTGCGAATCGGGCGGACCTCTTCGACGCCGTCGCCGGCCAGAATGAATCCGCAGCATTCGTGGGGAAATTCGCGCTCCGCCTGCGCGATAATCGCGTCGAGGCTGGCGCGTTCAAGCCGTACGCTTCGCATCCCGCAACCTTTCCGCGGCGCCAATCCCGCCGCGCCTATTCAATAGCATTCCGTGCGCGCGAAATCCCGCCGCGCGGCCAGCCGCCGGCGCTTGCCGCGAGGCCCGTCGCCGCTGTAGGTAAATGGGCATGGAACGCACCTCGATTCGGCTGGGCGGCGTGGCGCTCAATTCGTCCGTGATGAACGCGTCGGGACCGCATTCGGCGGAGCGCGGCGAAATTTTCGAGCTGAGCGCGCGCCATAACGGCGCGATCGTCTTCAAATCGTGCAATATCGCGGGACTGGAGGCGCCCGAGAATCTGAAAAATCGCGGCGTCGAGCATTTCGCCGGAATTGCGCGAGAACTCGGCGGGCGCGGCAAGCCGGTGATCGCAAGCGTGGCCGGCGCGACCGAAGACGAAATTGTGACGGTTGCGGCCACGCTCGACCGGGCCGGCGTCAAGATCGTGGAACTCAACCTGGCCGACGATTACGTGCAAAAGACCGTGGCGCCTTTTGCCAGCCTGGAGCGGCTGAAGGCGCTGATCGGACGGGTGCGCGGCGCGATTGCGGCGGCGGTCGCGGTGAAGGTCCCTCCGCGGATGGACTACGAACCGCGCGCGATCGCCGATCTCCTCAAAGCGCTCGGCGTCAAAATCGCGGTCTGCGCCAACGATTTGCCGAAGGACCTGGAGATCGACCTGACGACCGGGATGGTCAAAGGTCCGGCGCGGACGCTGTCGCAAACGCACGCCTTTTTTCAGGTGGGCGAGGGTCTGCTCGAGGTCGTCGCGGTCGGCGGAGTGAACAGCGGGCGCGACGCCTATATCGCGCATCTGACGGGCGCGCGGGCGGTCGGCGTCGGCTCGGCGCTAATCAAGGAGGGCGCGGGCGCGCTCGGCCGAATCGATCGCGAACTCGACGAGTTGCTGGCGGCGCATGGCAAAGCGTCGATCAACGAAATCATCGGCACGTCCGGCTTCTCCGGCTGAGATGGCAACGGCGCTCGGCGGCGCGCGCCGCCACTGCCAAAGGCAGCCGACGGAGCGCGCCGTTGCTCCCGGCACGCTTGCCGGGATTCATCGCCCTCTGCTAGTCTTGCGCGGCTAAGCGAACGAATTCGCTGACGCCCACCGCATCCGTCCCCGTCGTCTAGCTCGGCCTAGGACACCGGCCTTTCACGTCGGTAACACGGGTTCAAATCCCGTCGGGGACGCCACTGAAATCACGGGGTTTTCGGCGAACGGCTCCGCCACTACAGCAATTGCTACGGCCACACGGTTTGGAAACGAGCGTGCGAGACCTGAATCGCCGCATCTCAGACCCCGCCGTTGCCCGCGCCGCCCCCGAACCATGGCCGGTACGCCGACTATCTGCCACATGGCGCGGCCGGTGGGCGTGGTCGTATCGATTTCTTGTTCGACTTCACCCCCTCATCATGTTCAGTCTCACACGTTGTAGGGGCCGAGGAACCGTTCACCGTTGAAATGAATCAGATGGGAGGGTGCATCGGCGCACCACACCTCCGTCTCCCAGGCAAGGTCTGCGAGATAATGGCTCATCACCGCTCGCGACGGAAAGGCCGTGACGTACACCAGGCCAGCCTTAGAGTTTGAGAAGAGCGTCGCGAGCTCCGCGTGGCGCTTTCCATCCACGGGGCCGTGACTGGTGACCGACTCCACGAGCAAGAGCCAATTTC
>DAHZDR010000497.1 GCA_027403435.1 Deltaproteobacteria bacterium | reverse complement strand
ATGATGGCCGAGATTGAGGACGCGGCGGCGGCGGCGCTGGAGCAGGCGCGCGATCCGATCGCGTGGTTTGCGGCGAATTTGATCGATCCGGACACTGAGCGGCCGTTCGTGTTTTATCCGGAGCAGGAGCGGTTCTTGCGCGAGGCGTTGACGCCGACGCCGACGTGGGGGTTGCCGTATTCGGAGGTGGTGTTTTCGGCGCCGAAGAAGTCCGGGAAGACGCGCCTGGCCGCGATGGCGTTGCTTTACGTGGTGGTTGCGGTGAGCGGGGCGAGCGCGGAGGCGTATATCGCGTCGAACTCGCGCGAGCAGGCGAACGAGCGGGTTTTTCAGGATGTCGCGGAGTTGGTGAAGCATAGTCCGACGTTGCGCGGCGAGGCGGACATCCGGATGGAGGACATCCGGTTTTCGGCGACGAACGCGATTATTCGAACGCGCGGGCTACAGGCGGCGAGTTCGGCGGGTTCGCGGCCGAATATCGTGGTGTTCGATGAGTTGTGGGGATTCGTCTCGGTCGAAGCGCGGCGGCTGTGGGACGAGATGGTGCCGACGCCGACCAAGCCGGCGAGCATGCGGTTGACGGTGACTTACGCCGGCTTCGAAGGCGAGTCGGAACTTTTGCTGGGGCTGTATCGGCGGGTTTTCAACCCTGACGGCAACTTGCAGGAAGGCGTGGAGGAATTGGCGCCGGACCTATATCGGAAGGGGCGCACGCTGGTTTATTGGACTCACGATTTGCGGGCGCCGTGGCAGAGTCCGGAGTGGGTGGAGCAGATGCGCGAAGCTTACTCGCCGAGCCAGTTCGCGCGGATTATCGAGAATCGGTGGACGAGTTCGTCGAATCCGTTTGTACCGATCGAGGATTGGGATCGTTGCATTGACGTTTCGCTGCGGCGCGCGGAGGCGCCGGCGCGCACGCGGGTGTTTGTCGGGGTGGACGCCTCGGTGCGGCGGGATTCGACGGCGATCGTGGCGGTGGCGCGCGAGGACGGCGTGCGGCGGCCGATGAACATCGGGGTTCCGGCGGCGTCGCGCAACGATGACGGCGGCGTTTTTGTGCCGTTGTGGGCGCGCGGGCCGGGCGGGATGGTGACGCGGCCGGCGGCGATTCCGATGACGCAGCCGCGCAATGCGGACGGAAGCGTGAATCTGCGCCTGGTTTGGCATCGCGTGTTCACGCCGACGCGCGGGCAGACGATCGATTTCGAGCAGCAAGTCGAGGCGGCGTTGCTTGAATTGAAGGCGCGTTTTCAGGTGTCGGCGGTCTATTTCGACCCATACCAGATGATTTCCTCGGCGCAGCGGCTGATGCGGCGCGGGCTGGCGATGATCGAATTTCCACAGACTCCGCAGAATCTGACCGAGGCGACGACCAATCTTTACGAGACGATCATTTCGCATCGGATTCGGCTGTACGCGGACGAGGAGATGCGGATGGCGGTGGCGCGGGCGATCGCGGTGGAGATGCCGCGCGGGTGGAAAATCGCCAAGGAAAAACGGACGCATCGGATTGACGTGGTGGTGGCGCTGGCGCAGGCGGCGTTGGCCGCGGCGCGGGCGGAGAGCGCGAACGAGATCGGGGACCGGCTGGCCGCGGGGCTGTCCGCGGCGCAGCTTTACAATCGCGTTCAATGTGGCCGCGCTCATGTGAG
>DAHZDR010000479.1 GCA_027403435.1 Deltaproteobacteria bacterium | reverse complement strand
AATTATGCGGCCAATATCTCAAAAAAGGCCGCCAAGCTTACATTGAGGGGCGCATCTCGAATCAGCAGTACGAGGCCAAGGACGGCAGCGGCAAACGCTATCGGACCGAGATCATCGCCCAGCGCGTGCAATTCCTCGGCGGACGCGCGGGGGCCGACGCGCGCGGCGGCGGGATGGACGAACCGATCGAACTGGGCGCCGGCGAAGCGGGCGCGCCGATCGACGACGAAGACATTCCCTTCTAGATCCGCCGGAAACGCCTCCGCCGCCGTGCGGCCCGACCCGATTTCGCCGTCCGCCGCGCCGCGTCAGCTATTGCGCGACGTAGCCGCCATCGACCGGCATCGGCAGCCCGGTTACGAACGATGACGCGTCCGAGCAGAGCCACAGGACGGCTTCGGCGATCTCCTCCGGCTTGCCCATCCGATGCATCGGTTCGGCGGTGATAATCTGTTCTTCGTTGAACGTGCCGCGATCCAGCACCCGCTCGACCATCGGGGTGCGGATAAATCCCGGACATACGGCGTTGACGCGGATTCCGCGCTGGGCGAATTCGAGCGCCGCGGTCTTGGTCAGCCCGGCCACGCCATGCTTGGCGGCGACATAGGCGGCCCCGCCGGCGAGACCGACCAGGCCAGCGGCCGACGAGGTATTCACGATCGATCCGCCGCCCTGCTTGAGCATCTGCGCGATTTCGTACTTCAGGCAGTAGAAGACGCCGCTCAGATTAATCGCGATCACGCGATCCCAGTTGTCGAGCGAACATTCCGGCGTGCTCGCCATCCGCCCTTCGATTCCGGCGTTGTTGAAGGCGCAATCGAGCCGTCCATGCGCCGCGACAATCTTGCCGATTAACGCCTCCACGTCCGCCGGATTCGATACATCGGCGGCGTGAAACTCGGCCGCGCCGCCGGCGTTGCGAATTTCTTTGGCGGCGCGTTCGCCGCCTTCGGCGTTGTAATCGGCGATCGCCACCCGCGCGCCTTCGCGTCCGAACAGCAGCGCGGTCGCCCGTCCGATTCCCGAGCCGCCGCCAGTAATCAGCGCGACCTTGCCTTCAACCCGACCTGCCATGATTGTCTCTCCTCGTGCGGAATTGATCTTCGCACCATATCGCCGATTCGGGCGATATCCGCAACCCTGCCGTGCGTGAATTGGCGCGCGCGCCGCTATGCGCACAGCCGCAGCGCCGGCAGTGGTTCATCCGTCGCGCCGGGACGGTCCAACCAGATGAAACATCGCTCCAGCGCGATCCGTAGTTCGCCGATCGCCAAGCCGCGATAGATTTCCGGCGCGCTTTCGAGTTTGGCGCGCGCTTTCCGCCACAGGCGCTCCGCGCCGCGCGGATTACCACGCTCCCGATGGAGCATCGCGGCGGCGGCCTGAATCAGTCCCTGCACGATCGTCCGATCCGCGTCCGCCGCGCCGCGCCAGATGAGCTCCCACGCCTCGTGCGCTTCGAAGTAGCGGCCGGCGTTGAACAGCGCGGCGCCGCGCCGCAACTCCGGGTCGAATTCGTCCGCCTGATTCATCGGCTGGCGCCGGATGCGGCGCCGCGCTTGACGCCCGCGCCGGACCCGTTCCACTATTGCGCCGTCAGCCACGCGTTCAGCAAGGCGCGCCGCGCGACGATCACACGGCGCACGCCCGGAGGTTCCGATGAGTCAGGCGACGAAGTTAATCGCGCTCGACGGCGCGACCATCAGCATGAAGGAACGGCATCTGATGATGGGCGGCAGCGACCGCGTCATCGATATTCCCATCCCGAGCTTCCTGATTGAGCATCCCAAGGGTCTGGTGTTGTTCGACACCGGATGCGCCCCCGAGGTCGCCGTCGATCCGGAAGGCTACTGGGGACCGGCGACCAAGTTCCTGCGCAATATCCGCTATACGCCGGATCAAGTCGTCGACCGGCAGATCAAGCTGCGCGGCTACCGGCCCGAGGACGTTAAGTTCGTCGTCGTCTCGCATCTGCATCTCGACCATTCCGGCGGAATGAAGCTGTTTCCGAACGCCCAGATGATCACGTTCAAGGGCGAACTGCCGTACGCCTATTGGCCGGAGCGCAAGGCGCGCAACGGTTTTATTCTGAACGATCTGCTGCCGACGCGCGGCTTCGACTGGCGCGAACTGACGGAGGACGCCGATCTGTTCGCCGACGGCAGCGTCAACATCATCAAAACCGCCGGCCACACGCCCGGCGAATGTTCGCTGAAAGTGCGGCTCAAGCGCGGCAGTGTGATTCTGACCGGCGACACGATTCATATCCGGCCGCAACTGGAAACGCTCGCCGCGATGGACAGCGATTACGATATCGCCGAGGCCAGCGCCTCGATTCGCCGTCTGCGCGAGATGCAGGAAAGCGGCGCGGCGACGCTATGGATCAGTCATGACCCCGACGACTGGAAACGCTACGAGCACGTGATGGAATAGCGGCGCCGGCGCTTTCAGCCGCCGCCAGGCGCATGGACGGCGCGGCGCGGCGCGGGGCCCGGCAGGCCGTCGCGGACCAGGGCGCGGCCGTCGGAATGGAATCCCATCGCGGCCATCGCGGCGACCCGTTCCGATTCCAGCGCGGGCGCGCCGCCGATCGTTTCGATCGCTAACTTCGGCCGGAGTTTGCAGAGCGCGGCGAGCGCGTCC
>DAHZDR010000478.1 GCA_027403435.1 Deltaproteobacteria bacterium | reverse complement strand
GTCCCCAGCCCATCCCGACCTCGAGCGTCGCCTGTGGCGCGAACTTGCGTATCAGGTCGCCGAGAAAACGGCCGCGGCCCGGCGTTACGCTGGTTGGATAAAGACTTTTCGTGAAGCCGTCGTCGCAATGGACGATCCCTTCACGGTAAAGCTTGTCGATTTGCGCGCGGATACGCGCGGCGGCGGCGTGTGTGACGTCTCGTGACGGTTCGGCGTTGGCCATGATTCCTTCCGTAGCTCGATGCACATCGGCCCGGCGGCGGCGCGGCCGCGGGCAAAACGATTAGATGCGAGAGGAGCCCAATTGGCAACCGCGCGACGCCCGCCCGGGCTTCTGCTAGTCTGGCCGCGGCGGCGGCCGGCGGGCGATGAATCGGGAGCGAATCGTTCAGATTTTCTTCTTTGGCTTTCTCGCCGTAATCGGCTGGCAGCTTTACCAGGTAATCGAACCGTTTCTCGCCCCGATCGCGTGGGCGATGCTGCTCGCGTTTCTGGCCCATCCCGCGCTGGAACGCTTGAATCGCCATGTCCGCGGCCGCACCACCGCCGCGATCATCCTCACCATCGTGGTCGCGCTCGGCGTAATTCTGCCCGCGATCTGGCTGTCGGCGCGGCTGGTGCGCGAGGCGCAATCGCTCTATGGAACGCTGGCGACGCTGACCGCCGACGGCGGCTTGGCCAAATTCGACCAATGGCTGAGCGGCACTCCCGTCGGGGTGCGGATTGCCGCGCTGCTGGCCCGCCGCGGAATCCGCCTGGAAGACGAAATCCGCCATTTCGCGGCGCAGGCCGGCAAGGCCGTCAGCGACTACGCAATCGCGCACGGCGGATCGGCGGCGACCAACCTGGCCAGCTCGCTGCTCCATTTTGGCGTGATGCTCCTCACGTTCTTCTATCTGCTGCGCGATGGCGAAGCCTGGTACGGGGATTTGCGCGCCCTGACCCCGCTCAGCGAAGCCGATCAGACCGCAATCTTCGACACGCTCACGGCGACGCTATCCTCCGTGATGCGCGGCCTGATGCTGACGGCGGCGCTCGACGGCGTGACTATCGGCCTGGGTTATTTCGTGTGTGGCGTGCCGTATTGGGCGGCGCTTGCGATGCTGACCGCCGCCGGCGGCTTGCTGCCGTTCGGCGGCACCGCCTTCGTGTGGGCGCCGATCGCGGTTTATCTTGCCGTTACCGGCGCCTTGCTGAAGGCCGTGGCGCTGGTCGGATGGGCGCTGCTGGCGCTCACGATTATCGATAATTTTATCAAGCCGCTGGCGATGCGCCATGGCACGGGACTGCCGACGCTCGCCCTGTTCTTCGGCCTCGCCGGCGGAATCGAAGCCTATGGACCGCTCGGAATTTTCGCCGGACCAGCGGTATTTGCGGTGTTCGCGGCGTTGTTACGGGTGTATCAACGCACTTACGTGAACGAAGCGCCGCCGTAACCGGCGAGCCATCCATACCCGCGCCGCGCGAACCGCCCCGCGGACATGGCGGTCCGGCCGCGCCAGCGGCCCGCCCACTCACGGCCGCGCCGTAAGTTCGCCACATTCTCCGGCCATCCAAAAAAAACGCCCGGAGCGGATCCTGAATTCGGATCCGCGCCGGGCGTCGTCCATGCCGCAGCCGGTATCGGCGTTGGCG
>DAHZDR010000476.1 GCA_027403435.1 Deltaproteobacteria bacterium | reverse complement strand
GCGCCGAGGCGGCGTTCGCGGATAATCTCGGCGATAATCGCAATCGCGATCTCTTCGGGCGTTTCGGCGCCTAAATCGAGCCCAAGCGGCACATGCACCTCGTCGAGCCGGCGCGGATCGTAACCGTCCGCCGCGAGCCGCTCGAGCGTGGCGCGGGCGCGGCGGCGCGATCCGATCATGCCGACAAAGCCCTCGGGATACTTGAGCGCGGCGCGCAGCACCTGCTCGTCAAAGGCGTGGCCGCGCGTGACCGAGATCAGATAGCAATGGCGGTCCAGGCCGAGCGATTGGATCGCGGCGGCAAACGACTTGACGACAATCGCGTCGGCGTTGGGAAAGCGTTCCCGATTTGCAAACGCGGCGCGGTCGTCGATTACCGTAACGTGAAAGCCCAGCATCGCGCCCAACGCGCAGAGCGGCTGGGCGATATGGCCGGCGCCGGCGATAATCAGCCGCTGGGCGCCGGTAATTGGATCGAGATAGAGGCGCGGCGCGGCGATTTCGTCGATTCTGACCACCGGCCGCAACTGGCCGCCGTCGTCGATTTCCAGCAGGCCCGGGCGGGCGTCGGCCGCGCGCTCGGCCAGTTCCCTGACGGCGCGGTCGCCCAATTCGACTTCGGGGCCGGCGCCGTCGCGGCCCGCGGGATCGATCACGGCCTTGGCGCCCACCAGCAACTCGCGGCGCGCGCCGGAAGCGACCACCGTCAGCAGCGCGGCCGGGCGATTGCGCTCGGCCGCAGCGGCCAGCCGCCGCGCCACCGGCAGATCGCGCGGCGACCACAAATCGATAAATACGTCCATGATCCCGCCGCAGGTTCCGATATCCTGCTGATCGAAATCACCCGTCAAATCCACTTCAGCCAGCCGCGCGCCGCCGCCTTCGTCAAGCATCAGCCGCGCTTTGCGAAAAACTTCGGCCTCGCCGCAACCGCCGCCGATCGTGCCGAACTGGCCGTCTTCGCGGATCAGCATCTTGGCCCCGACTTCACGCGGGGTCGAGCCGCGCACATTGATAACCGTAGCGAGCGCAAAGGGACGTTCGCGCTCCAGCGAGCGCACGGCTTCGGACCAGATTTGATCGACTCCGGGCATTAATTGCGACTCCGGCGGCGGCGCTGCGAGACGACCGCGCCAGCTAACGAATTTCCGGCGGCCGTGAACCTTGGCGCATCGCGACCGAGGCGCCACGACTGTCATCCATTATTCTGGCGTAAATGGGCGCGCCAATTCCAGCGGTCGGCGCCGGATCCCAAGCGCGCGATGAAACTCGTCGCCGCTCAGCTGGACCGGGACCTGCCGTCCACGCCGGATCCGGCCGCCATGCCGCGGCGGCTGCGCACCTCCGCCAGGCCATAACGCGCGAGCATCCGGTACAGCGTCGAGCGTGACACGCCAAGCAAGTCCGCGGCGCGCCGCCGATTGCCCGCGGTCTCTTCAAGCGAGCGCATCAGCGTGCGTTTGATTACTTCGTCGAGCAACAGCGGTCCGCCGATAGCGGCCAATGCGGCCGGGCGCGCGGCGAAATTCGCCATCGCTTAGCCGGAACGGATACTGCCGTCCACGCCGGACCCGGCCGCCATGCCGCGGCGATCGCGCGTCTCCGCCAGGCCATAACGCGCGAGCATCCGGTACAGCGTCGAGCGCGATACGCCGAGCAGATCCGCAGCGCGCCGCCGATTACCTTCGGTCTCTTCGAGCGAGCGCATCAGCGTGCGCTTGATTACCTCGTCAAGCAACAGCGGTCCGCCGGTAACGGCCGACGCGGATTTGCGCGAAGCGGCGTCGGTGGAAATTGACAGGTTGGCCGGCATGAGATCGGGCGCCGCGACGGTCCGCGCCGCCAGCGCCTCGGGATTCGTGCGTGGCAGACGCTCGCGGAGGGCGGAAACGTCAATTCGGTCGTTATCGGTCAGCATGGCGGCGGATTGCATGGCGTGGGCGAATTCGCGCACGTTGCCGGGCCAATCGTAGGCGCGCAGCGCCGCCAGCGCGCGCCGCGAAATGTGGCGGATCCGTTTGCCGAACAGCCGGTTGTAATGCTCCAGAAAATGCGCCGTCAGCGCCTCCAGCGCGTCG
>DAHZDR010000142.1 GCA_027403435.1 Deltaproteobacteria bacterium | reverse complement strand
GAGCGAGCCGGCCTGATGGGGCAGCGCGTGGCCGTCGATCAGCACGCGGACGCGCGCCACGCCGTCGGTCGCCTGCACATGGCCGAAATTGCGGCAATCGACCACCAGATGAGCGTCGCCGTCAACGTCACCGCCGCTCAGCGCCGGGTTCGACGAATGACCGGCGGTTTCGAAATGGACGTCCAGCACGCCGACATACGGGCGCTCGGCAACGTGAAAGAGCAGGCTGGTGACTTTGGCGGTCCGCCAGGTGGCAAAGGCGCTGAACGCGGTCGCGGCCACCATCAGCGCGGTCATCAAATCCGTAAAGCGCAGCGTGCTCGTGAGGCGGCGCGCCAGCCTACGTTCGCCGCGGGTAAGTCCCGGAGCGTCCGCAAAGTCCGTTTCGAGGGTGCGGCGTGGATCGTCAGCGTCGTTTTCCGACTCCGGCCGCAAATTAGGTGAATTTCGACTGTTCGCCATCCCCGAGACGCCCCCCCCAGCGTGTCGCCAATACTTTTCGATATCAACCCGGCCGCGCCGCGGCGGCTCGGGAGACGGTAAAACTACGGCTTTGTCGGCGAACGGTAAAGCCGCAATTGAAACCGGCGAAACAGGCAACCACCGCCGCTGTTATGATATAACATGAAATATTATCCATTAACGTACTGAACGATGCGATGTCGATTGACCAGCAACGATACCAATGATATGCAATCATTGACTCGCGGCAACGGAAAATCATGGTGATTGCGGCCATCGTGCGCTTTGCCCGGAAGCGGCGTGGCGACGAGTCTTGCGGGGGAGAATTCCATGAAACGAGCACGACGACGCTTAAGTTGGGCCGCCGCCCTGGCGCTGATTGCGGCGCTGGGCCTGACGCGCGCGAACCCGGCATGGGCGGCGACGACGCCGGGATGCGAAGTGAACGCACTGCAAAGCGTTGCGCCGGCGCACGTCACAATCAATGCGGCGGCGACGGTCGTGCTCAATTTGACGACTTCATATTGCGACGTCAAAGGCACGATCGCGACCGTTACCGGGAATCAGAATGGATCGGTGCTGTTCGAGCTGGGCCTGCCGGCGCCGTGGAACGGGAATTTCGTCTTTATCGGCAATGGCGGTTACGCCGGAAGTCTGCAAGGGGTCCAGGGCGGCGAATTCGCGGCGCTGCTGGGCTTCGGCTTCGCCGCGGCGGCGACCGACACGGGTCATGAGTCGCCCTACAACAACAGCGGACTGGGTGCGCTCGACGGCAGCTTCGCGCTGATTAACGGACAGGCCGGACAACCGAATCTGGCCGCGATCGAGGATTTCGCCAATCGCGCGGTGCATCTGAGCACGGTCGCGAGCGAGACCCTGGCGACCGCGTATTATGGCCACGCGATGTTCTCGTATTTCGACGGGTGCTCGACCGGCGGACGGCAGGCGCTGGTCGAGGCCCAGGAGTTTCCGACGGATTTCAACGGGATTGTCGCGGGCGATCCGGCGATCGGCGATCCGATCGCGGGTTTCAACTGGAACGATCAGGCGCTGCTGGCGAGTCCGGCGAGTTATCTGCCGCCGAGCGCGATCGATCTGCTGGACGCGGCGGTGACGGAAAAGTGCGACGGGTCCGACGGGCTGATCGATGGCATGATCGAGGATCCGCGGCTATGCCACTTCGATCCGAAAAGCCTCGAGTGCAAGAACCATCAAACGGCCAACTGCCTGACCGCCGCGCAAGTCAAGACGGTCAAGGCGATCTACCGCGGCGCGCAGGGCATCGGCGGCCAACTTTATCCCGGCTATACCGCCAGCAATCCGGGCGGTTCCGACGGCTGGATGGCCTGGATTACGGGAACGGTCACGCCAACCTTTGACAACGCGAACCCGTGGGGCGCGCCGCCCGACTCGTTAGCCAACGCTCCGTATCAGTTTTCGTTCCAGGACCAGTTCATGAAGTATTTCGCGTTTCAGAATCCGGCGTACGACTCGCTGAGCTTCGACTTCAAAAGTATCGGCGACGTGCGGGCGCTCACGACGATCGTGGACGAATATGGCGCGGATGGCGAGAATCCGCATCTGAAGCCGTTTTTCGACGCTGGCGGCAAGTTGCTGATGTATCACGGGTGGAGCGATCCGGCGCTGAGTCCGTTCGTCAGCGTGGACTATTACAATGCGGCGCGCGCGGCGCTGCACGGCGATTTCCACAAGCTGCGGCAAGACGCGCGACTGTTCATGGTGCCGGGGATGCATCATTGCACGGGCGGTCCGGGACCGTATGATTTCGATTCGCTGACGCCGCTAATCAACTGGGTCGAAGCGGGCCAGGCGCCCCACGATATCATTGGCGAGAACCCCATCAGCGGCCGGACGTTTCCGCTCTGCGCTTATCCGCAACTGGCGGTTTATACCGGCAGCGGCGACGTTAATGACGCCGCGAACTGGGTCTGCCGCGACCGCCTCAAACCACCGATCAAATCGAGCGTAAGCCAGGGCCATTGAGGCGCGCGACCGCCGGGCGATCGTGCGCGGCCGGCGGCGATGATCGATAAGGCCTGAAGTCGCCCGCCGTCACGGCGTCAGCGACAACCTGGTACAGAGAATAACGCGCGGAATGGCCCGATGGGCCTGGCGCGGAGGTTCCCTACAGGTCGAAGTCGGCGGCTTCGAGGAGGCGCGCGGCGCGGTGGAGGAAACGGTTGCCGAGCACGCCGTCGATCACGCGATGGTCGTAGGAGAGCGCGAGATACATCATGACGCGGATCGCGATCGCGTCGGCGCCGTCGATTTCGACCACCACCGGCCGTTTCTTCACCTCGCCCATCCGCAGGATTCCGACTTGCGGCTGATTGATAATCGCGAAGCCGTAGAGATTGCCCTCGCGGCCGGGATTGGAGAGCGTGAAACTACCGCCGGCGAGGTCGTCGGCGGTTATGGTTTTCTCCTGAACCTTGCGGCGCAGGCGCTCGATTTCGCGGGCGAGGCCGGTGACCGACATCTCTTCCGCGCGTTTGATCACCGGAACCAGCAGCCCCTCTTCGGCGTCGATCGCGACGCCGAGGTTGATTTCGCGGCGGATGACGAGCGCGTCGCCGACGACCGCGGCGTTCATCCGCGGGAATTCCCGGAGCGCGCGCACCGTGGCGATCGCGACGAACGGCAGCAGCGTCAGGGCGAAGCCTTCGCGCGCGGCGAAGGCGGCCTTGTGGGCCTCGCGCAGGGCGGTCACGCGGGTTAAATCCAGCTCGGCGACAGTCGGCACATGGGGCGAGTGGGTCTTGGAAAAGACCATGTGCTCGGCGATCAGCTTGCGGCGGCGAGTGAACGGCTCGACGAGATCGCCTTCGCGCGGCTGATAGACGGGCGGTTTGAACACCGCGCCGGGCGTCGGCGCGACCTGCTGGGCGGTCGCGGCGGGCGCTGTGGGCGTGGCCGGCGCGGCGTCGGCGGCGCCGTTGGGGCCGGGGACGGCGGCGCGCTGATTGGCGGGCCGCAACGATTCGAGATAGCGCTCGACGTCGCGTTTGGTCACGCGCCCGCCCAGACCACTGCCGGGCACGCCGCCTAAATCGAGATGCCGCTCGTCGGCCATCCGTAGCACGACCGGCGAATAGCGGCGCGGCGCGCCGGCAACAGACGGCGCGGGCCTTGCGGGCGCGGCGGCTGGCGCGGGCGCCGGAGCCGACGCTGGCGCGGACGCTTCGGCGTGGACCGGCGTGGGCGGCGCCGTGGCCACCGTGGGCGTGGGCGTGGCGGGCCGGACTTCGGCGCCGGGCGGGTCGATTACGGCGAGCAGCGCGCCGACCGGCAGCGTCTCGCCCTCGGCGGCGGCC
>DAHZDR010000445.1 GCA_027403435.1 Deltaproteobacteria bacterium | reverse complement strand
GGCTGAAATAAATTTCGAGTTCCTTGCCCATCGCGAGACCCGGCGGAAAGCCGTCGTCTTCCATCGAAGCGCTGACGGCGACCACGCGGCCGCGCGGCCGGACGATCGTAATCGCCTGCGCCAGGGTTCCCGGTTCGCCAGCGCAGTCGAAGACCACGGCGGGCGGCGCGCCGGTCAGCTTCGCCATCGCGGCGGCCGGCTGATGCATGCGCGGATCGACGGCAGCGTCGGCGCCGAGGCGCAACGCGGATTCGCGCCGATCGAGCGCGCGATCCGAGAGCACGATCGGACCCGCGCCGCGGTCGCGCGCCGCCAGCATGGTCATCAGGCCGGGCGCGCCCGCGCCGATAATCGCGCAGCTTTCTCCGGCGCCGATCCGCGCCCGCCGCGCCGCATGCATGCCGATCACCAGCGGCTCGACCGTCGCGCCCGCGCGGAAGCTCATCCCGCGCGGCATTTTGAAGACGCTGGCGGGCCGCGTCGCGATCAATTCCGCGTAGCCGCCGGGCGCCTCGCCGAAACCGACCAGCCGCGAAGCCGCGCAGCGCATGCCGGCGCCGGCGCGGCAATCGGCGCATGCGCCGCACGCCAGATAGGACATCACGACCACCGGCTCGCCGCGCGCGAAGCCGGTCACGCCCGCTCCGAGTTCGGCGATTTCTCCGGCCAGTTCATGGCCCATAATCGTGCCCGCGGGCAACGGATCGGTGGTGGAGTTCGCCGCGTGCAAATCGGACGAACAGATGCCGCAGGCGCGCACGCGCACGATCAGTTCGCCCGGCCCGGCGATCGGGTCGGGCAGTGCGACGATTTCCAGCGGCGCTGACGGCGCCTTGAACACGCAGGCTCGCATAATCAGCCCGACAGAATAGCGGAAACGCGCGGCGCGCCGTAACCCCTCCGTCCGACGGATGGAATCCGCGGCCAGAGGCGAACGAGGCGCCGCCTCCGGCCGTTATCGGGGTTGCAACTACTTCTTCAGATGCGGGAATTTGGGCGGGCGCTTTTCCTTGAGCGCGCTCACGCCCTCGGTCAGATCGGCGCTGAAAAAGCCCAGCATCTCCATCGCCAGCGAGGCGTCGAAATGCGGGCCGAAGCTCTTGATCCAGTTGTTCAGCGCGCGCTTGGTGAAACGCGCCGCCTGCTGCGGTCCGCGCGCGATCTTGCGCGCCACTTCGAAGGCCTTGTCCATCAACTGATCGGCCGGCACGCACAGGCTGACCAGGCCGATCCGTTCGGCTTCCTTGCCGTCGATAAAATCGGCCGTGATCAGGTAGTACTTCGCCTTCGCCATCCCGCACAACAGCGGCCACAGAATCACCGCGTGGTCGCCGGCCGCGACGCCGAGCCGCAGATGGCCGTCGGTGATGCGCATGTTTTCGGAGGCGATCGTGATATCGGCCATGAAGGCGACCGCCAGGCCCGCGCCGACCGCGACGCCGTTGATCGCCGAGATGATGACCTTCTCGCAATTGACGAGGTTATAGACGATGTCGCCCGCCTCGCGCATCGCCTGCGAGATATTGGCGTGATTGCCCTTCATCGCGTCGATCATGTCGAGATCGCCGCCGGCCGAAAAGGCGCGGCCCTTGCCGGTGATAATCACGACGTTGGTTTCGGGATCGTCGTCAACATCCCGCCAGACGCGGCTCAACTCCCAGTGGAGCCGGGCGTTGGTGGCGTTGAGCACGTCGGGACGGTTGATCGTGATCAGCAGGATGCCGTCGTCGTGCCGCTTGAATTCGAGATACTGATATTCGTCGTACTTCACTCCGCCTCTCCGTCGGATTCGAAGGATTGATTGCGCCGCCGGCGCCCGCGCGATCCGCGGATTGCGGATGACGCGGGCCGACGGCGCGCCAATTCAACCTGTTCAATAGCGCGGAAGCGGCCCTGAAGTGAAACGCCCGCGCCAATCCGCGATCCGCCATCCCCGTCATTCCTTTAGCTGTGCGACAGGACTTATCGAGGCCTTTCGTTGAATATCCCCCACTTGCTCCGCCAGCGCGCGTTCGAGCAGCGCTTCCAGCTCGCTTACGTCAACGAGGTTGCGCTGGTACGCCTCGTCCGCGGTTTCGAGCGCCCTGTAATAGGGGGGTTTGTCGCGGGCGATATATTCTGGAATCGTGAAACTGCCGGGAAGTTCGTAGCCGAGCAGGATGCTCAGCACGGCGT
>DAHZDR010000429.1 GCA_027403435.1 Deltaproteobacteria bacterium | reverse complement strand
CGATGGTTGACGCATCACCGAGCGCCCGTGGGTTTCACCGCACCGTGCGGGCGTGATTACCGGGCGCCGGGGTTTTCGGCGGGACGAACGGCGGATATAAGCAATCAGGCGTGGCCGCGCGCGCGGCTTTACGGGTCTGCGACTTCTTATGGTCAGATGGCGCCAAGGGCGGCGCGTGGACGGGGCGGCGGATCGGATGGAATAATGTCCCTCGATGGAATCGCGGCGGCGCTGTGGCGAATCCGCGTCGCGGCGGGCGACTGCCTCGACCGCTGGTACGAGGAATTGCCGTGGCGGGCGCGGGTCGCGCTCGGCCGGCGCGGCGAGCAAATCGCGGCGCGCCATCTGCGCCGCCGGGGCTATCGCGTGCTGCGCCGCAACTATCGGGCGGCCGGCGCGGAAATCGATCTGGTCGCGCTCGATCGCGGCACGCTGGTCTTCGTCGAGGTCAAAACCCGGCTCGACGGCGCACGCTGGCCGCCGGCCGCCGCGGTCGATGCGCGCAAGCGCGAGCGGATTCGCCGCGCCGCCGGCGTCTATGCGCAAAGCCACGGTGTCGAACGCCGGCCGGCGCGTTTCGACGTGGTCGCGATCTCCGGAGCCGGCCGCGCGCGGCGAATCGAAATACTCAAGGACACCTTCTGAATGCTGGATATCAGGCTGATTCGTGAGCGGACCGATTGGGTCAAGGCCGAGCTGGCGAAAGCCGGCGTCGATCCCGCCGAAATCGACCGGCTGGTCGAAACCGACGCGGCGCGGCGCAAGCTCCAGGCGCGGCTCGAAGAGCTGCGCGCGCGCCGCACCCGCGAATCGAAGGAGTTGGGCCAGGTCAGTCCGGAACAGCGCGAGCCGCGCCGCGCCGAAATGCGCGCGCTGGGCGACGAAATCGCGGTGGGCGAACGCGAACTCACGGCGCGCGAAGACCAGTTTCGCGAGCGGATGCTCTCGATCCGCAATCTGCCGCGCCCCTACGTGCCAGTCGGATCGAGCGAAGCCGACAATCAAATCGTGCGCGCCGAGGGCGCGCCGCGCAAATTCGACTTCGCCCCGAAACCCCATTGGGAGCTCGGCGAGCGGCTGGGCATTATCGACTTCGAGCGCGGCGTGAAACTCGCCGGCACGCGGTTTTACCTCCTCGTCGGACTCGGCGCGCGGCTGGAACGGGCGTTAATCTCTTTCATGCTCGACCTCAAGACGCGCGAACAGGGCTACGGCGAAATCGCGCCGCCCCTGATGGTCAACACGGCCACGGCCACCAGCACCGGCCATCTGCCGAAAAACGCCGACACCATGTACCGCGATATCGAGGAGGACTTCTGGTTTATCCCGACCGCGGAGCTGCCGCTCACCAGCATGTATCGCGACGAAGTGCTCGCGGCCGAGCGGCTGCCGATCTATCTGACCGCCTACACGCCCTGCTTCCGGCGTGAGAAGATGTCGGCCGGGCGCGACGTCCGCGGCATCAAGCGCGGCCATCAGTTCGACAAGGTCGAGATGGTCAAGCTGGTGCGGCCGGAGACTTCGGACGAAGAGCTGGACAAGCTGGTCGAAAACGCCTGCGAGGTCTGCCGGCGGCTGGAGCTTCCGTTCCGGGTGGTCCAGCTCTGCACCGCGGACCTGAGCTTCGCCAGCGCCGCGACCTACGATATCGAGATGTGGGCGCCGGGACTGGGCGAATGGCTGGAAGTCAGTTCATGCTCGAATTGCACGGACTTCCAGATGCGGCGGGCGAATATTCGCTATCGGCCGGCCAAGGGCGCCAAGGCGGAGTTTTTGCATGCGCTGAACGGATCGGGACTCGGCTTGCCGCGCACCCTGATCGCGGTGCTGGAGAATTATCAGCAGGCCGACGGCAGCGTGATAATTCCCGGCGCGCTGCGGCCGTATATGGGCGGAGCCGAGGTAATCAAGGCGTCGTAGTCGATGAATTCGGCGGCATTGCAGGCCCTTAAGACGGCATTAAACGCGGCGTGCGCGGTTAATCGCCGATTGGCCGCAAGGTAATGTCTTCGTAACAATGCGGGATTATGCTTAAGGCGGGACGTGGAGTGGCGCCACAGGCTCAATACCGGATTCGGTCGGCGATACAGCCTCCACCGTTGGCGAAACCGGCGCATGGCGTGGCGGCGCGAACGCCGCGGCGGCGTTCGCGCGGCGCCGCGCGGGTCGCCAGGTAGGTTATGGCGGAAAAGATGGCGGCCCATGAGCTGCGCGCGTTTTTCCATACGGTCGAGGCGCTCCACGGCGTCAGCCTGGGCTTCGCCGAAAACCGCGTCACGGCGATTATCGGCCCGTCGGGATGCGGCAAATCGACGCTGGTGCGCTGCCTGAACCGGATGCACGAGGTGGCGCTGGGGGCGACCTGCACCGGCGAGGTGCTGCTCGACGGCGACGATATCTACGCGCCGGCGGTCGATCCGGTGCAGGTGCGGCGGCGGGTCGGGATGGTCTTTCAGAAGCCGACCGCGTTTCCCATGATGTCGATCGAGGACAACGTCGCCGCCGGCCTCAAGCTCAACGGGTCCGCGATTTCGCACGCCGAACGCGATAGAATCGTCGAAGAAAGCCTGCGGCGCGCGGCGCTGTGGGAGGAGGTCAAGGATCGCCTCAAGCGGCCCGGCGCAAGCCTCTCCGGCGGCCAGCAACAGCGGCTATGCGTCGCGCGGGCGCTGGCGGTCGAGCCGGAGGTGCTATTGATGGACGAGCCGTGCTCGGCGCTCGATCCGATCTCGACCGCGCGAATCGAGGAGCTGCTGCTCGAGCTCAAGGAAAATTTCACGATTATAATCGTGACCCATAACATGCAGCAGGCGGCGCGCTGCTCGGACTTCACCGCCTTTTTGTACGCCGGCGATCTGATCGAATTCGGCGAGACCCGGCGGATTTTCACCACGCCCACGCGCCGCGAAACCGAGGACTATATCACCGGGCGCTTCGGCTGAGGTTGGAGACAAGGGCCATGGACAATTCCCTGCCGCAACATACCAATCGCCAGTACGAGG
>DAHZDR010000417.1 GCA_027403435.1 Deltaproteobacteria bacterium | reverse complement strand
ATGATTCGATTAAGAAAGGCTCACCGTAAGGCCTATGGTAAACGTTCGGCTCAAGCCCGGCTTCGGACAGCGCCTCACTCCATCGCACCCAATGAACACCACGCCAATCACTTTCCCTGATCCCTGTCTTTTGACTGAATTTACTTTGGCCAAGCGGTTTGCCGCCATTATTTTCCGCCGTTCGTTTAACCTCGGCTAATATTTCTTCCTTCGTCATCGCGATTCTCGGCACAAACTTGCTGTTCGGCATCATTCGAACTTATACGCGATTTTCATGGCGGTGCGGACTTCAGCCATCGTCTGTTGCGCGAGCGCGCGGCCTTGGCGCGTCCCCTCCATGATAATCTCATTGACGCGCTTGGACTTCGAGGCGAATTCCGCGCGACGCTCACGGATCGGCGCCAGGAACGCCTCCAGCGCCGCAAATAACTTCTGTTTCACTTCGACGTCGCCAACCGTCCCCTTGCGATAGCGCTCCTTCAGCTCCTCGACTTCCGCCTTATCCGGATTGAACACGTCGTGATAGGTGAACACCGGATTGCCCTCGACGTGGCCGGGATCGGTCGGATGGACGCGCGTCGGATCGGTGTACATCGACATCACGCGCTTGCGCACTTGTTCGGACGAATCGCCCAGATAGACGCAGTTGCCGAGCGATTTCGACATTTTCGCGCCGCCGTCCGTGCCGGGCAGCCGCGCCACCGCGCCGAGCATCGCGCGCGGCTCGACCAGCACTTTCGCATAGAGCCGGTTGAAGCGGCGCGCGATTTCGCGCGCCTGCTCGATCATCGGAAGCTGGTCCTCGCCGACCGGCACGAGGTCGGCCTTGAAAATAGTAATATCGGCCGCCTGCGAAATCGGATACGACCAGAAACCGACCGGCACGCCCTTGACGAAATTGCGCTGCTTGATCTCCTCTTTGACGGTGGGGTTGCGCTCGAGCGTCGCGACCGTGACCAGGTTCATGAAATAGATAGTCAGTTCGGCCAGCTCCGGCACCATCGATTGCACGACGAACCTGGCTTTTTCCGGATCGAGGCCGACGGCGAGATAGTCGAGCGCAACCTGAAAGATATTGTCGCCGAGCTTTTCCGGGTGCTCGAAATTGTCGGTGAGCGCCTGCACGTCCGCAATCAGAACGTAAGTGTCGTATTCGTGCTGAAGCCGGACGCGGTTTTGCAGCGATCCGACGTAATGGCCGAGATGGAGCGGACCGGTCGGCCGATCTCCGGTCAATATTCGTTTATTCATCAGTCGCGGGATTCCAATAGCCGATGCAGGGTCTTCAAGTCCTCGACGATATCCGCCATTTCCGGCCCCGGTTCGGTCTCAAGGCACATCGGCAGGCCGGCGAAACGTGGGTCGTTGACCAGCCGGCGGAAGGCGTCGAGGCCGATATAGCCTTTGCCGATATGCTGATGGCGATCGACGCGCGAATGAAACGGCTTGAGCGAATCGTTGATATGGAACGCGGCCAGCCGCTTGAGTCCGATCTTTTCGTCGAGTTCGGCGAAGGTGCGTTCGTAACCTTCGGCGTCACGCAGGTCGTAACCGGCGGCGAAGGCGTGCTCGGTGTCGAAGCACAGGCGCAGCCGTTCGTTCTCCTTCACCGCGTCGAAAATGGCGCCCATCTGCTCGAAGCGATAGCCGAGATTGCTGCCCTGCCCGGCCGTGATTTCCAGCGCGATCGCGGCGCGGAAACCGGCGCACGATTTATGCGCTTCGTCGAGCGAGCGCGCGATTGCGGCGATACCGGCGGCTTCGCCCGAGCCGACATGGGCGCCGGGATGGGCGATCAGGTAGGGCACGCCGAGCGTTTCGCAGCGCTCCAGCTCGTCGATCAAGCCGCCGACGGAACGCTTGCGCAATTTGTCGTCGGGCGCGCCAAGATTGAGCAGATAGGAATCGTGCGCGACCACCATCCGCACGCCGCTTGCGCCGAGCGCGGCCTTGAAGGCGTCGATTTCTTCCTTCGTGTACGGCCGCGACACCCATTGGCGCGACGATTTGGTGAAGATCTGCACGCATTCGCATCCGGTGGCGTGGCCGCGATTCAGCGCCTCGGCGACGCCCCCGGCGATCGACATATGCGCGCCGATCAGGGGTCGCGCGGGCGCGGTTTTCGCTGATTCTTTCGATGTCATCGGTTGAACTTTTCCGCCTGTTCCGGTTCGCCGCAATAGTACCTCAAGCGTGGCCGGCGGCGAAGCGCGGCTTGCGGCGGGCGTTGCGCGCGGCTAATCCTGCGGCTACGGACGCGCCGCCGATCGAGGCGGAAGGCGGCGGTTCAAACCGGCGATGGCGACACGAAGAGATTTCCCGACTGCCGGACGCGGCCGGCAAGGGCCGGCGAGGGCGGCGCGAAACGGTTCGACGGCGCCATCGGCGGCCGTTCACGCGGTCGTCGTGATGGCCAAGGCGCCGATCGCCGGCGCCGTAAAAAGCCGGCTCGTGCCGCCGCTCGATCCGGCGGAGGCGGCGGAGCTGAACCGATGTTTCCTGCGGGACTTGACCGCGACGATCGACCGCGCGGCCGCGGCTTTCGCCGCGCGGACCGGCGCGCGCGCCGCCGGGTTCGTCGCCTACACTCCGGTTGGCGCGGAAAGCGCATTCGACGGGGTGGCGCCGCCCGCGTTCCGCTTGATTCCACAGCGCGGCGAGGGCTTGACCGCGCGCCTGATCGGCGTGTGCGAGGACCTGTTCGCGGCCGGCAGCGCCTCCGTAACGCTGATGAATTCGGACAGTCCGACTTTGCCCGCGCGGATCGTCGTCGCCGCGTTGGCGGCGCTGGCGCGCGACGGCGACCGAATCGCGCTCGGCGGCGCGGACGACGGCGGCTACTGCCTGATCGGCCTCAAACGCGCCCATCGGCGGATTTTCGAAGATATCGCCTGGAGCACCGCCGCGGTCTATCGCGAGACGCTGGCGCGGGCGGTGGAACTGCGGCTCGAAGTCGCGGCGCTCGATCGCTGGTATGACGTTGACGACGCGGCTTCGCTGCGGCGGCTTGGCGCCGAGCTGTTCGCCGCCGAAAGCGGCGTCGGCCAGGGCGATCCGGCGCCGCACACCCGCGCCTATCTGCGCCGACTGTTGGCCGGCGGCCTCGCGGCCCGGCTCGAAACGTCTGAAAATCGTCCCCGCCGCTGAGATTCGCGCCGCGCCGAAGCGCGTCATTGCGGGATGCGTTGCCCGCCAAAAGGGCGCATGATAGTTCCAGAACGCGGTGGCGGCGAAGGATTCCATTAAGTCGGTAGGTCTGGTGGTGCGGCATGACTATCCCGCCAACGCGACCACTCTTGCCGCCCATCTCTGCGGATGGATGCGCGGGGAGGGCTTGCGCCCGCTGGCCAATCCCGACGTGGCGGCGCGGATCGGCGCAATTCCCGTTGCCGAAGCCAAGTTGATGGCCGACGCCGACCTGATGGTTGTGCTGGGCGGCGACGGCACGCTGCTGGGCGTCGCCCGCCATATCTGCCAGCGCGCGGTTCCAATCCTGGGCGTCAACCTCGGCGGCCTCGGCTTTCTGACCGAGGCGACCACCGACGAAGCGATGGCCACGTTGGCGCGCGTGGTCGAGGGCGATTATGAGGTCGATCGCCGCATCATGCTGGAGGCCGAGGTCGAGCGCGTCGGGAGCGCGCCCGAAAATCGAACGGCCTTTCTCGCGCTAAACGACGTCGTCATCGTCAAACGTCCGGTGGGCCGGATGCTGACGCTGGAAGTCGCCGCCGACCATATGCCTTTCTGCACTTATCGGGCGGACGGCCTGATCGTCGCGACGCCAACCGGCTCGACCGCCTACGCGCTCAGCGCCGGAGGTCCGATCGTCTATCCGAATCTCGGCGTGATTGTGCTCGCGCCCATCTGCCCGCATACCCTCAGCAACCGGCCGGTCGTGCTGCCCGACAGTTTCGAGCTCGAGGCGCGCGTCAACGTTGACGACCAGGGCGCGATTCTCACCTGCGACGGCCAGGAGTCGGCGCCGCTAACCGCCAACGACGTGATCCGGGTGCGGCGCGGCAAATATTCAGTCGCGCTGATTCGTTCGACCCATCCGTATTTCGAAATCTGGCGCGACAAGTTGCGCTGGGGATGACGCGCGGAGACCTGGATGCTGGCCCAATTGCGCATCCGCAACTTCGCCGTGGTCGAGGCCGCCGAGCTTGCGTTCGGTCCCGGCCTCAACGTTCTTACCGGAGAAACCGGGGCCGGCAAAACGATCGTGACGACCGCGCTCGGCCTGCTGATCGGCGAACGCGCGTCGCCCGAAATGGTGCGGGCGGGCGCGAAGGAAGCGGTGGTCGAGGCGCTCTTTGAGGTCGAGGGCGAGGCGCCGCCGGCGGAAGCGGCGGAATTTCTCGACGCCGAAAACCCGCGCGAACTATTGATTCGCCGCATAATCGCCGAAGGCGGCCGTTCCCGCGTGATGATCAACGATTCGCTGACGACCGTCGCCGCGCTCGCGCGAATTGGCGCCGCGCTCGTGCAAATCTACGGCCAGCACGAACAGCAATCGTTGCTACAGCGCGAAAGCCATCTGCGGATTCTCGATCGCCACGCCGGAATCGAGCCGGAACTTGAGCGCTACCGCGCCGCCTACGGCCACGCCCGCGACCTCCGCGCCCGGCTCGACGAACTCGAACGCCGCGAGCGCGGCCGCGCGGAACTGCTCGAAATCGCGCGCTTCAGCGCCGCCGAACTGGAACGCGCCGCGCTCGAAGCCGGCGAGGACCAACGGCTTGCCGCCGAACGCGCGCTGCTCGTCAACGCTACCCGTCTGGCCGAAGCCGCCGGCGCGGCCGAGCAGGCCCTCTATGGCGGCGACGGCGCCGTGATCGACGCGATCGCGGCCAGCGAAAACCGGCTCGCCGACGCCGTCGCGATCGATCCCGCGCTGCGTTCGACGCTCGATCTGATCGCGGCCGGCCGCGCGAATCTCGAAGAGGCGGCCCGCGCGCTGGCCGCCTATTCCTCGCGAATCGAAGCCGACCCGGCCCGCCTCGAACAAATCGACAATCG
>DAHZDR010000380.1 GCA_027403435.1 Deltaproteobacteria bacterium | reverse complement strand
GCAACCGTTCGAGCACGAGCGTCGCCGCGTCGATTACCGACGGGAAAAATTCCTCGGCGAGACAGGTCGCGAATAGTCTTACTTCAGTCATGGGCTTTGCCGTGCGCGGCGCCGCGGCGGAATCAGTCTTGCGTGGCGCATATTACTTTGCGATCGAGCGAAGCGGATGAGGGATGCTTCGCTCCGCCCGGAATGACCGAGCGGGGGAAGCGCGGAATGATGAGCGACAATGTCGAGAATAGCCATAAACTCCCACTGTAATCGTCATTCCGGGCGCGGCGGGGAATTCCGATCTTGAGGTCTCTCACCGGCGTTCGTTGGCGGCGCGGTCCTCGCGCGGCCATGCGGCGATCGCGAACAGCCGGCGCGGGCCATGCACGCCGATCACGATCATTTTTTCGATATCGGCGGTGCGGCTGGGTCCGGTGATCATCGCGACGCGGTTTTTGACGAACGGTTCGGCGCCGAGCGCGGCGATCGCGGCCGCCAGATCGGCGGTCACGCGGTCGGCGTGGAAGATAATGAGATTCGCGGGCGGCGTCAGCGTAAGCGAACTCGGACTGGCGGGCCGGCCGACGACGGCGAGCGTGCCGGTCGAGGCGATGGCGGCGTCGGCTTCGACGACGCCGAGATCGGCCTGCGCGATACGGTCGCGCAGCGGCGGCGCGTGATCGGCGGGGGCTTTCGCCGCCTTGGGATTGCAGCGCACGGCGGCGAGCCGGGCGGCTTCGAGCGCGCGGGCGATCGGTTCGAAATCAAGGGTCACTCCGGCGCCGATCGCGACCGCGAGCGCGCCCAGCGAACGCGCCAGTTCGACCACTTTCGCGGGAATTTCCTCGGGCGCGTGGATGCCGAGAAATTCTCCGCGCACCGCCGCGAATTCGCGGGTGAAAGCGCTGACCAGTTCGGCGCGGCGGGCGGCCGGCGCCAGCGGCGCCGTCGCGCCGTCCGGCGCGGGGTGGGGCGGCTCGCGCGCGGGGGTTTGTTCCAGCGCGGCGCGGAGCTGGGCGATAAGTTTGTGAAAGGCGCTCATCGGGGCGGCTCGGCCGGGGATGCGGAACCGGCGGCGCGCGCCTGACCGTTCGCGGCTGGCGGAGTCGGCGGCGGCGCCGGCCGGGTTTTGCGCCGGGCGCGGAGCGCGGGAAAATCGCGGCCCGAGCGCGTCCAGTTGCCGGCCACGCCCGGCATCCGGCGGAGATAGCCGTCGCGCGCGAACGGCCTGAGCAGCGGCGCGGCGAGCCGCGTGAGCAAGCGCAGGGTGCGCGGAAATCGCGCCATCCGGGAGAAGCGGGCGACGCTGGCGCGCGCCTTGCGCGCCGCGCGCGGCCATTTGACGGGAAGCTGGCCCGCGCTTTCGCGCCCGCGCAGATACAGCAGGATGCGCGGGATGTCGATGCGCACCGGGCAGATATCGCGGCAGGCGCCGCACAGGGTCGAGGCGAAGGGCAGTTCCGCGGCGGCGGCGCCGAACAGATTGGGACTGATGATCGAGCCGATCGGGCCGGGATAGGTGGAATTGTAAGCGTGGCCGCCGATCCGCCGATACACCGGGCATACGTTGAGACAGGCGCCGCAGCGCAGGCAATAGAGCGCCTCGCGCATCACCGGATCGGCGAGCATCGCGCCGCGGCCGTTGTCGAGTATCACCACATGCATCGCGCGCGGGCCGTCGGCGTCGCCGGCGCGGCGCGGTCCGCTGATGAAATTGACATAGGTGGTGAGCTTCTGGCCGGTGCCGGTGCGGGCGAGAATTTCGAGGAAATGCGGCAGATCGGCAAGTTTCGGAATGACCTTCTCGATACCCATCACGGCGATGAAGGTTTCGGGCAGAGTGCTCGAAAGGCGGCCGTTGCCTTCGTTTTCAATCAGCGCGAGCGTGCCGGTTTCGGCGATCGCGAAATTGACGCCGGTGACGCCGAGGTCGGCGTTGAGAAAAATCGCGCGCAGGCGTTCGCGGGCGGCGGCGGTCAGGGTTTCCGGTTCGGCGCTGTAGGGGATGCCGAGTTGGTCGGCGAACAGGCGGCCGATGTCCTCTTTCGACAGATGAATCGCGGGGGTGATGATGTGCGAAGGACGTTCGCCGCGCAGTTGCACGATATATTCGCCGAGATCGGTTTCAACCACTTCGATACCGGC
>DAHZDR010000359.1 GCA_027403435.1 Deltaproteobacteria bacterium | reverse complement strand
TTGATTTCCAGATTGAGCGCGCAGCGGTCGCCCAGCAGCGCGAACACCTCGGCAAGCGTCGGAATCCGCTCGCCGGCGAATTGGGCGCCGAAACGCGCGCCCGCGTCGAGCCGCCTCAATTCCGCCAGGGCCAGACCGCTCACCGGACCGTGTCCGTCGGTGGTCCGATCGACGGTGTCGTCATGGATTACGACGAGCGCGCCGTCGCGCGAAAGCCGCACGTCCAATTCACACATCGACGCGCCCGCCGCGATCGCCGCGCCGAACGCCGCCAGCGTGTTTTCGGGAAATCGGCCGCTCGCGCCGCGATGAGCAATGTTAAGCACGCGCCCCGTCACCGCCTCCGCCGCCACCGTGCGGCCGCAACCGCCGCTCCGCGCAATGACCCATCGGTTTCTGTGGATGATGAAATCACGCGCGCCCATCGCTGGCAATTCGTCCGCGCGCCATCCTTCAACAGGAAATCCACCGATCGCGATCGGCAAAGCCGGCCGTGGAATTTTCGCGCGAGACGCGGTGTAACCTCGCGCGCCTATCATTTATTCTAACGGTAGCAGAGTCCGGGGTCGCGGCCGACCGCGCGCCCGCGGGCGCGCGACTTCGATGAACCGTCAGCGGACGCAAAATCCCCCCGGGCCGGCTCCGGCGCGCACGCGCCGCAAGCCGAGCTACGTGCGCCTCACGTTCGAGCTGCCCGCCGCCCGCGCCGACGCCGCCGCCGCCCTGATGGCCGCGCATGAGGGGCTCGGGTGCGAGGTCGCGGCCGCGCCGAAACGCCCCGCCGCGGGCCCGCGCGCGCCGCGCCGCGTCCTGCTCAAGGCCTACTTCAAGCGGCTGCCCGCGACGCGTCTCGCGCGCCTGCGCCGCGCCCTTGAGGCGGCGGCAATGATCGCGCCGGAGACCCCGCTCGAAGCCGCGCGAATCGTCGATCCGGGCTGGGCGACGGCCTGGATGGATCGCTTCGAGCCGTTCACGGTCGGACGCTTTCTGATCGCGCCGCCTTGGAACCGCCTCCAGCGCGACGGCCATATCCGGATCGTCATTCAGCCGGCCCAGGGTTTCGGCACCGGCCATCACGCGACCACCGCGGGCGTGCTGCGCGCGCTCGACGAGCTATGGCGCGGGCGCCGCTTCGCGCGCGCGCTCGATGTCGGCACGGGTTCGGGAATTTTGGCGATCGCGATGCGCCTGCTGGGAGCGGAGGAAGTGGTCGCGCTCGATATCGATCCGGCCGCCCTGGAAAACGCGCGGGAGAACGCCGAACTCAACGGCGTCGGCCGCGACGTGCGTTTCTCGATCGTGCCGCTCGCGTCGCTGCGCGGCCACTTCGATCTAATCACGGCCAACATCCTGTCGAGCACGCTGATCGAGATGGCGCCGCGGCTGATCAAACTGCTCGCGCCCGAGGGGCGCCTGGCGTTGTCCGGAATTCTCGAACGCGAAGCGCGGCGCGTGGTCGCCGCCTATCGTCCGGCGCTGCGCCGCGTCAAGCGGCGCACGGATCGCGGATGGACCACGCTGGTGATGGGCCGATGAGGCGGGCGCCGCGCTTTGCGATCGCCGCCGGCGATCTCGACGGATCGATTGCGCGGGTGCGCGGCGGCGAATTGCATCATCTGCGCGACGTGATGCGGCTCGGGCCGGGCGCCGAGGTGGCGTTGTGGGACGCCGCCGGACGCGAATACGCCGGCCGTATCGCGCGGATCGAACGCGACGCCGCGATCGTCGAAGTCGCGCCCGCACCGCGCGCCGCGCCGGGAAATTGCGCAATCACGCTCGCCGCGGCGCTGATCAAGGGTCCGCGCATGGATTTTCTGATTGAAAAGGCGGCCGAACTCGGCGTGCGCACGCTCCGGCCGCTGCGATGCGCGCGATCGGTCGCGCGCGATCCCGGCGCGGCGCGAATCGAACGCTGGCGGCGGCTCGCGATCGCCGCCGCCAAACAGAGCCTGCGCGCCGATCCGATGGAAATCGCGGCGCCGGCCGCAGTTGCCGCGATCGCCGCGATGGCAAAAGATACCTTTGCCGTGACCTGCGCCGCCGCGGCCGAACCGCTCGGCGCGCTGATTCGCCGGCAACGGCCGCGCGCGCTCCTGATCGCCTGCGGCCCCGAAGGCGGCTTCGACGACGCGGAAACCGCCGCGCTGCTGGCGGCCGGCTTCGCCGCCGCCGGCCTTGGCCCGAATCGCTTGCGCAGCGAAACCGCCGCGCTGGCCGCGGCCGCGATCGCCGCCGCCGCGCTCGGCGAAATCGAACAAGGAAGTTGACTCGTGGAATACCGGTTCGCCTTTGTGATGGATCCGCTGGAGGCCGTGCTGCCCGGCCAGGACACGACCTTTGTCTTCATGCTCGAAGCGCTCGGGCGCGGACATGAAATTTACCATCTGGGACTCAAGGGCCTGCACGCCGAGGGTCATCGCGGCTTCGCCTTCGCCCGCCGCTGCGAGGTCATGCGGGCGACGCCGCACTGGCGTTTCCTCGACGACGGCGCGCAATACCCGCTCGACGCGTTCGACGCGATCTTCATGCGCAAGGATCCGCCCGCCGACGCCGCCTATATCTACGCGACGATGATCCTGAGCCTCGCCGATCGCTCGCGCACGTTCGTCCTCAACGAGCCGGCCGGCCTGCGCGAGGCCAACGAAAAACTCTACGCGCTGAATTTTCCCGGCGCGATTCCGCCGACGATCGTCACCTACGAAATCGCGCGGCTCAAACGCTTCATGGCCGACCAGGGCGGCGAGATGATCGTCAAGCCGCTCGACGGCCACGGCGGCGAAGGCGTTTTTCTGGCCCGGGCGGGCGACCGCAACCTCAACGCGATTCTCGAAACGGTGACGCGCTTCGCCAGCCGGCCGGTCATGGGCCAGCGCTATATCCCGGAAATCCGCGACGGCGACAAGCGGTTGATCGTGCTCGGCGGCGAACCGCTCGGCGGCACGCTCAGGGTGCCGCGCGACGACGAAAACCGCGGCAATATCCACGTCGGCGGCAATTGCGTCAAAGCCGCGATCACGCCGCGCGATCGCGAAATCTGCCGGATGCTCCGGCCGCGCCTGGAGCGCGACGGCCTCTACTTCGTCGGCCTCGACATTATCGGCGATTACCTGACCGAGGTGAACGTCACCAGTCCGACCGGCATTCAGGAAATCGATCGGCTCGACGGCGTCAATCTGGAAGCGCGCGTGATCGATTTCGTCGAGGCGCGCGTCGCCGCGATGCGTTAGGACCGATTTGGCGTCCGGCGCGTTCCGGCGAAGTCCAAAAGCCTTGCGCGCGGCGGCGCGGCGAGGAACCGCCTTGCAACGCCGCGGCCGGATCGGTACGAATATTGTTTCGCGCCGCGATTCAACGCGGCCGCGCGCGTTCGTCAGACCCGGTGGGCAGGTAGCTCAGTCGGTAGAGCAGAAGACTGAAAATCTTCGTGTCGAGTGTTCGATTCACTCCCTGCCCACCAAATCCTCCGCCGTAAAATTCCCAAGCCACGCTAACGGCGCGGACGCCGAAACCACCGGGTTGCGCAAAACGAGGCGGGCCGCGCCGCCGGCCGGCTAACGACGCGCGGAAAAGCGCCGCGATCACGCCAGCCCCGCGTTAGCCGCGCGCGAGCGCCGCGAGATCCATTTCCAGCAGCGCGCCGATCCGCTCGATGCTCAC
>DAHZDR010000343.1 GCA_027403435.1 Deltaproteobacteria bacterium | reverse complement strand
CGCCCAGCCGAACGGGCCGGCGCCGGTCCCGGCCGCTGGCGGCGCGCCGCCATGGCGGTATCAGATCGGCGCGATCGCGCTCGAAAAGACCGCGATTACGCTGCTCGACGAAAGCCCGCGCCATCCGTTGCGCGCGACGATTGCGCCGCTCGACGTGAACCTGAAGAACGTCACCAACGATTTCGCCAAGCCGTTCGGGGTCGCGATCGACGCGACCGTGAACCGGGGCGGCACGCTGAAGGTTACCGGCGAGACCGCGCTCCAGCCGCTCAAGGCGAAGTTGCGCGTCGTGACGCGCCGGATCGACCTGACTCCGGCCAACGATTTTATCGCCGATCGGATGAACGCGACGATCACGCGGGCGACGCTGACCAGCGACGGCGAGGCGAGCGTGATTGCGGCGCCGCGGCGCGCGCTGCGCCTGGGCTATCGGGGCAACGCGACGCTCGGCGACGTGCGGATGCTCGACAAGCTGACGCACGATCTCTTCACGCGCTGGCGGACGCTGAGTTTTTCACGAATCGACTTCACGATGGGCCAGGGCAAGCCGCGCGTCGATGTAGGCGCGATCGCGCTCAGCAGTTTTTACGCACGGGTCATCCTCAACCGCGACGCCCGTCTCAACCTGAGCGAGATCATGGCGAATCCGCGGCAGGCGCCGACGTCGCTGACGCGCGCCCAGCCGAACGGGCCGGCGCCGGTCCCGGCCGCTGGCGGCGCGCCGGTCGCGGCGGCCGCGCCGAAACCGCTGCCGGCCGATATCCGGGTGGGACGAATCCTGCTGCGGCACGGAGAAATCAATTACACCGACGATTTTATCCGGCCCAACTATTCGGCGGATTTGACCGCCGTGGCCGGCAGGATCGGCGCCTTCGGCACGGGTTTGGCCACGCCCGCCGACGTTGTGCTGACCGGCCTGGTCAACGGCAACGCGCCGATCGATATCAACGGCTCGATCAATCCGCTGACGCCGATGGCGTACATCAATATCAAGGCGCACGCCGACCAAATCGACTTGCCCGCGCTCTCGGCCTATTCGACCAAATACACCGGCTATCCGATCACCAGCGGCACGCTCGCGGTGGACGTGCATTATCTGCTCGATCAACAAAAGCTGACCGCGCAGAACCATATCAGGATCGATCAGCTCACCTTCGGCGACAAGGTGCCGCAGCCGAGCGTGTACAATTTACCGCTGCGGCTCGCGGTCGCGATTCTCAAGGACCCGCAGGGGCGAATCAATCTGGATATTCCCGTATCCGGATCGCTGAATGATCCGCAGTTCAGCCTGGGCGGCCTCATCTGGCGCGTTTTTTCCAACCTGATCATGAACGCGATCACGTCGCCGTTTCAGTTGCTGGCCGCGGCGCTGCCGGGGGGCGGCGGCGGCGCGCAGTTGTCTTACGTTGGGTTCAAGCCGGGCTTCGCGCGGCTCAGCGCCGACGATCGGAGCAAACTCGACAAGGTGGCCGCGGCCCTGAAACAGCGCGCGGCGCTCAAGCTTAAAATCACGGGCCGGGTCGATCCCGCGCTCGATACGCCGGGCTTGCGCGCGGCGATGCTCGACGAATTGATCCGCCGGCAAAAGGCCAAGGCCAGCGGCGCGCCGCCCGCCAGCCTCGAGAGCCTGGTATTTTCGGATGGCGATTACGACAAATATCTGACGATCGTGTACAAGGATGCGGCGATCCCCAAGCCGCGGGATCTTGTCGGACTGGCGAAGTCGCTGCCGCCGGCGGAAATGAAGAAGCTCCTGATCGCGCACATGAAGGTGACGCCGGCCGACCTGCCGAAGCTCGGCCAGGCGCGCGCGGCGGCGGTGCGCGACTATCTGGCGGCGCAAATCGCCCCGGCGCGGATGGATGTGGCGCCGGCGAAAATCGGCGCGGGCAAGAGCGCCGGCAATAAGCCGCCCACGCGTGTCGATCTTTCGCTCGAATAGCGGCGCCGGCGCCGCGGCGCTTTTCCGATCGCGGCGCTTGCGCGCAAATGGCTTAAGGCGGGACGAAGCGTGAAACTATCGATTATCGATCAGTCGCCGGTGCCGGAGGGATTTTCGCCGGCCGACGCGTTGCGCAACACGATCGATCTGGCGCGGCTGGCGGATCGGCTCGGCTACGCGCGCTACTGGATCGCGGAGCATCACGCGATCGCCGCGCTGGCGAGTCCGGCGCCGGAAATTCTGATCGCGCGGGTGGCCGCCGAAACCACGCATCTCCGCGTGGGTTCGGGCGGCGTGATGCTGCCGCATTACAGTTCGTTCAAGGTCGCCGAGGCCTTTCGCGTGCTGCACGCGCTCTATCCGGGACGGATCGATTTGGCCGTGGGCCGCGCGCCCGGCGGCACGCCGCTCGACACGCTGGCGCTCAGGCGCGAGCGCACGCGGGCGCCGCTGCCGGACGATTTCGGCCAGCAACTGGTGGAGCTGGCGGCATGGCTCGGCGAGGGCTTTCCGGCGGACCATCCGTTCAGCAAAATCGCGATTTCACCGGCGACCGCGGGCGCGCCGGAACTGTGGCTGCTGGGTTCGAGTCCGTGGAGCGGATCGGCGGCGGCGCAGCTTGGCTTGCCGTACGCCTTCGCGCATTTTATCGAACAGCGTTCGACGCGGACCGCAATCGAGCATTACCGGGCGAATTTCGCGCCCGCGGTTCCGGGCGCGCGCCCCTATACGATTCTGGCGCTGGGCGCGGTCTGCGCCGCGAGCGACGCCGAGGCCGAACGGCTGCTGATGAGCGCGCGGCTGTTTCGGCGGCGCATCCGGCAGGGCGATGTGCGGCCGATCCCGACGCCCGAAGCGGCCGCGGCGGAGCTGGGGCCGATGCCGGAGCCGGCGCCGGGCGGCTTGGACGGCGGCGAATGGCCGCGCTATTTCGCCGGCGCGCCGGAGCGCGTGCGCGCGGGCATCCTCGCGATGGCGGAGGATTTGCGCGTGGACGAAGTGATGGTGGTGACGATCGTGCACGACCATCAGGCGCGGCGGCGCTCCTACGAACTGCTGGCCGAGGCCTTCGAACTCAAGCCGCGGCCATAAGCCGTTTCAGCTCGGCGAGGCCGTCGGCGAATTTCACCCGCGGGCGCCATCCGAGGGTCGCGGTGATTTGCGAAATATCGGCGAGCGTCACCTCGGCGTCGCCGGCGCGGCGCGGGACGAAGGTCTGGTCCGGCGAAATCATATCGGCGAGTTCCCTGACCGAAATATTTTCGCCGCCGCCGACGTTGAGGGCGACGCCGTGGGCGGGATTTTCGAAGGCGGCGAGATTGGCCTCGGCGATATCGCGGACATGGATAAAATCGCGGCGCTGTGCGCCGTCGCCGTGGATTTCGAGCGGCCGCCCGTCGCGCGATCGCCGCAGGAACACGCCCAGCACCAGGGCGTAGGCGCCTTGTTCGGGCTGGCGCGGACCATAGACGTTGAAGTAGCGCAGGACGATCGTGGGCAGGCCGAGCGCGCGATCGAAGAGCATGCAATATTCCTCGCCCGCGTATTTGCTGAGCGCGTAGAAATTGAGGAACTGCGGGCGCATCGACTCGCGATGAGGCCCGGGCTGATTGCCGTAATAAGTCGAAGAGCCGCTGTAAACGAGTTTGCGGACGCCGGCCTCGCGCGCGGCGATCAGCACGTTCTGGGTGCCGGCGATATTGCTCTGGGTGCAGGCTTCGATCGCTTCGAGCGACGGC
>DAHZDR010000132.1 GCA_027403435.1 Deltaproteobacteria bacterium | reverse complement strand
GCTCAAATCGCACGAATTGACATGATGTTCGACGCCAACTTATTCCATATGGCGCGTCATGGACTCGAGACCGCGAAATCGGATCGATTTGTTTGCACTAATTCCGGCCTATAGCTAACTTGATTGAGCAGCTTCCCTTATCTCCGACGACGTTTTTGGCCGTCCGTCCGTACGCTGGACGGGCCGCTGGTTCGATGATGGTTCCGACGAACGGCGCGATCGCCCATGAGGCCCTCCATAACGGGGATTCCCGGCATGGCGCGGGACGGTTGATCGTGATGTCGAACCGGGCGCCGATCCGCATCGTGCGCGAGCATGGCCAGGAGCGGGTTGAGCCGACCGTCGGCGGAGTCGGCAGCACCTTTTTGCGCCTGCTCGAACGCCACGGCGGCACCTGGATCGCGTGGTCGGGCGGGCCGCGCTCGCCGGAGCCACTGACGATGCCGCCCGGAGGCGAGCCGCGCTTTCGCATCGTCTTCGCGCCGCTCGTCGAGCAGGATATTTCGGATTACTACTACGGGATGTGCAATCGGGCGCTGTGGCCGCTGATGCATCTGATGATTCCGCGATCGCATTTCAGCCGCCAGCATTGGCAGCGCTACGAGCGCGTGAATCGGGCGTTTGCGGAAATTGCGGTGCGCGAGGCGCAGCCCGGCGACCTGCTGTGGGTGCAGGATTTCCATCTGGCGATGGTCCCGCGGTTCGTCCGCGAGCGCCGCGCCGACCTGCCGATCGGCATTTTCTGGCATGTGCCGTTTCCACCCGAGCAGTTGCTGCGGATTCTGCCGTGGCGCGAGGAATTTATCGCCGGGATGCTTGGCGCGGACCTGATTGGCTTTCATACCCACTCCTACGCGACCCATTTTCTCAATTGCTGCGAGGGCGTGATGGGCCTGCGGATCGATCGTCGGCGCGGCGAAGTCGCGGTCGGATCGCGGCGGGTGCGGGTGGGCGCGTTTCCGCTGGGAATTCCGGCGGACTTTTTCGCCGATCTGGCGGCCGGCGAACGGGTGCGCGCCCGCGTGACGCGCATCCGCCGCGCGATCGGCACGCCGACGGTCATTCTCGGGGTCGATCGGCTCGACTACACCAAGGGCATCCTGGAACGGATTCACGGCTACGAGCGCTTCCTCGAACAGCATCCGCAATGGCGCCGCCGGGTCACGCTGGTGCTGATCGCGGTGCCCTCGCGCACCAAGGTCAGCGACTACGCAATCCTCAAGCGCGAACTCGACGAGCTGGTCGGCAATGTCGTGGGGCGCTTTTCCTCCGAGGGCTGGACGCCGCTGCGCTATCTCTACACCCAGTTCGGCGCCGAGGAGCTGGTCGCCTATTACGCCGCCGCCGATATCGCCCTGCTGACGCCGTTGCGCGACGGCATGAACCTGGTGGCGAAGGAGTTCGTCGCCGCGCATCTGGACGACGGCGGCGTGCTGATTCTGAGCGAATTCGCCGGCGCCGCCGAGGAATTGAGCGAAGCCCTGATGGTCAATCCCTACAGCGTCGATCAGCTCGCCGATCGAATCTATCAGGCGGTCGAAATGGACGCCGCGGAGCGCGTGCGGCGGTTCGGCGCGATGCGCGCGAAGGTTCACGCCAACAATCTCGAAGTCTGGTCGGGGAGTTTTCTCGACGCGCTGGACACGGCGGCCGGAGCGCGGCTCGATGACGCCGTCGAAACCTCCGTCTGACGCGGCCTCCGAACCGCTGCCAGCGGGCGCGCTGGGCGCG
>DAHZDR010000335.1 GCA_027403435.1 Deltaproteobacteria bacterium | reverse complement strand
CGGCTGGCGCCAATGGCTGGACGGCCGCGCCGGATCCCCCGTCCACATCGCTCAAAATTAAAGTAACCGTTTAGGTTTTACGAAGTTTGGCGCGCTGGGCGTTGCGCCCGCGGTTCAGCGGCCGACGAATTGCGGCGCGCGCTTCGCCTGGAACGCGCCGATACCTTCGCGATAATCCTCGGTGCGGCCAGCAGCCCCTTGCGCCCGCGCCTCCGCTTCCAGCACCGCGTCGAGACCGAGACCCTCGTCGCGGATCCGCGCGACCAGCCGTTTCGACTCCATGAATGCCGCGGTCGGTCCCTGCGCGGTCTGGACCGCCAGTTTGCGCGCCTCTTCGAGCACCGAGGCGCTCGGCAGGGCGCGATTGACCAGCCCGATTTGAGCGGCTTCGGCGCCGCTGATTAAACGACCGCTATAGATCAATTCGAGCGTGCGATGGCCGCCGATGCGCGCCGTCATAAAGGCGTGCGCGCCCGAATCCAGCACCGCGCCGATCCGGGCAAAGGGCGAGCCGGTCTTGGCGTCGTCGGCCATATAGACGACGTCGCAGGCGAGCGCGATGCCGAGTCCGACGCCCAGGCACGGACCGTGGACGGCGGCGAAAGTCGGCGCGGGAAAATCCGCGATTTTCCGGATTACCGGATTGAAAACCGTCTTGAGGATCAGCTCGGCGTCCTCTTTTCCGGGTTCGGCGCCGGCCAGGTCGCGGCCCGCCGAAAACGCCGGGCCTTCGCCGCGAATCAGCAGGGCGCGGACGCGCGCGCTCGCGGCTTCGGCCAGCCGCTGATGCATCGCGGCGACCATCGCGTCGTCAAAGGCGTTCATCTTCGCCGGACGGTTCAGGACAATTTCGCCGACGTTGTTCGCGACAGTTAATTCCACGTTCATTGGGATGCTCTCCGATCCGCCGCGCCGCCGACGAACGCGCGGCCGGCGACGTGCGCGGCCGCATGGCCGATTGCGATGCCGATTATGGCAAAAACCCGGCGCGCGCGAGAAACCGGCGCTTCAAACAACCGGCGCTTCAGAACACCGGAATGATGTCGGCGTCGGAGATGTCGCCAACGTCCACGCCCTCGATATCGAGTTCGGGAATCGCCGGAAACTCGATCCGCCAGCGCTCCAGGAGCTTGCGCACCTTGGCGATCGCGACGCGCCAGTTCTGGGCCTGTTCGTCCACGCGCAGCACGCCCAAACCGGCGCGGCGCGCGATATCGAGCAGCACGCGATGGTTATCGAGAAAATAATCCGGCACCCGCCAGAACGTCCCGGGCGGCTCCCACAACACCATCGAGAGGAACACGAAGCCCGCGCGCAACTGCTTGGTGACGAAGGCGCGATACTCGTCGTTCAGCCCCGGCCATTCCTTTTCCAGCAGCGTGATGCAGATCTGCAAATGGCGCGATTCGTCCCGGCCGATGCTGCGAAAGACCTGCTCGAACACCGGATGGCGCGTCGCCCGGGCCATCCCGTGGAACAGCGTCGAGGAGGCGACCTCGCCGAGCATGAAAGAGGTAAAGAGCACCGCCAGGGGATATTTGCCGACGGCGTTGTTGAAGCCCGTCCAGTAGCGTCCGCCGTTATGATAGAGCCAGTCAATATTGTTGAGCGCCGCGCGTTCGAGTTCGGTCTTCGCCTCGAAGCCTTGCGGGCCGTTGGGCACCAGCCGCTGAATCGCGCGCTGGCAGCATTCCTCGTGATTGGTTTCGTCGCGCGTGATCGAAAAGAAACATTTGCGCACCGGGTCTTCCTGATGCGTTTCGAAGGCGTGGACCATCGCGCGGCCGAACACCGCCGGTCCCGAGGAATCGAAATTTGCGAGCAGCGCCCACCAGTACATCATCGCGATCCGCTCGTCAGCCGTATAAACGGAAGGATCGAGCGTTTCCCACGGAATCGCGGACGGATTGAAGCCTTCGCATTTGGCGCGTTCGTAGATTTCGGCAAGCTTGGGCGTTTCCACCCGCCATTCGATCGGAAAGACGTTGGGCTGCGGCACTTCGGGGGCCGGCGTCAGGCCGGTTTCGGGAATGATCAGCCGCCGTTTGAGTTCGTCAACCGAAGGGTATTCGGCCGAATAATCGTTGC
>DAHZDR010000131.1 GCA_027403435.1 Deltaproteobacteria bacterium | reverse complement strand
AAAAACGCCTGATCCTCGCCCTCATCGACGAAGCGCAGGCCGAGTCGATTGACCATCAGGCCGTAGGGATAGGAGAGGCGATTGGTTTTGTCGGTCAGCTTGCGATCGCCGAAGGGAGGAGCGTCGGCATGAATCGGCGTGGCGTGGCATCCGCTCCACTGTCCGGCCGGCAGCGCGCCGATTTCGAACGCCATCCGCAGGCCGTCGCCCTGATTGTAGCGAGTGCCGCGAACTTTGGCGTGATCCCAGGGACGGCCGAGATATTGCGCGCGCCAGGCGACGTTGGCCTCGAACCCGCCGCAGCCGAGGACGACGGCGCGCGCGCCGAGTTCATGCATGCCCGACGGATCCCGCGCGATGACGCCGGTCACGCGCCCGCGCCCGTCCTGACGCAGGCGCGTCACGGCGGTGTCATAACGGATTTCGACGCCGTGGCGCCGCGCCGCCGCGAACCACATCCGGGAAAGTCCGACGCCTTCATTGGCGGCGCGCACGATCGCGCCCTTGGGCCATTTGATCACGTTGCCGACGCGCACCGCGCCGAGCGAAATCGCGGGTTCGAAATGAATTCCCCGCTCGGCCATCCAGCACGCGGTGGCGTAAGAATTGGCGATAAGGATTTCGCCGAGTTCGGGATCGGTCCGGCCGGCGGTCATGCGGCGCAGGTCGGACCAGAAGAGCTCGCGCGGATAAGGTTCGACGCCTTCGACGAAGCCGGGCAACTCGCGCGCGTTGGGCACGAGGCGGAGAATTTCCTCGACTTCGCTGAAGGCGATCCGCAGCAAGCCGCCGCTGTAATAAGTATTGCCGCCGCGCAGATCTTCGGGCGCTTTCTCCAGCGCCAATACGCGTTCGGCTCCGCTGAGACGCGCCGAAACACTGGCGGCGAGAGCGGCGTTGCCGGCGCCGGCGACGATTACGTCAAATTCAACCATGATTCACGCCCGCCTTCCAAAATTGGCGCTGTCGATCGCCTGGCGGCGCCTTTCCGCATGAGGTCGCATAAGGCCGCCGCGTTTGCCGACGCGCGATTTGACTCCACCGATCGCGCGACCGAATAATTGCACAATCCGCGCGGCGGCGGTAAACCGGCGCGGCAATTCGCGCGGCGCGCGCGTAGCGCGAACTTCACGCGCGGGAGCGGCGGCTATGACGTGGCTCGGCAATGAGGGAATCGATCCAACGCCGGCGGGCGAGCGCCTTGAACGGCTCTGGCGCGAGCCCGGAATCCTGGGAATTCCTGGGGCGCACAACGCGCTTGCCGGACTGCTCGCGAAACGCGCGGGCTTCAAGGCGCTGTATCTTTCGGGCGCCGCGTTGAGCGCGAGCCTCGGCCTTGCCGACCTGGGGATTCTCGGACTCGACGAGCTCGGCCTCTTTACGCGGATGATCGCGCGGGCGACCAATCTGCCGCTGGTCGTCGATGGCGACACGGGCCACGGCGGAATCCTCAACGTGATGCGCATGGCGCGGGAGCTCGAGGATGCGGGCGCGGCGGCAATTCAAATCGAGGATCAGGCGCTGCCGAAAAAATGCGGGCATCTGAACGACAAGCGGTTGGTCGGGGCTGAAGAGATGGCGGCGAAAGTGGCGGCGGCGGCGCGCGCGCGACGCCATTTGAAGATCATTGCGCGGACTGACGCGGCGGCGTCCGAAGGGCTGGAAGGCGCAATCGCGCGCGCGCGGCTGTATCGCGAAGCGGGGGCCGACGCGATTTTTCCCGAGGCGTTGACCAGCGCCGCGATGTTCCGCGATTTCGCCCGCGCGATCGACGCGCCCTTGCTCGCCAACATGACCGAATTCGGCCGCACGCCCTATTTCACGGCGGCGGAGTTCGCGGGATTCGGCTTCAAGATGGTCATCTGGCCGGTGTCGTCGCTGCGCGTGGAAGGGGCCGCCGTGCGGGATTTGTACGCCTGTCTGGCGCGCGACGGGTCCGCCGTCGCGATGCTCGACCGGATGCAGACGCGGGCGGATCTGTACGAAACGATTGGCTACGGCGATTACGAGACGCTCGACGCGGCGATCGCGAAAAGCGTCGCGCCGCCCGACTTGCGCGGCCGCAAATAGGAGCCGCCGCGTTCGGCGAAAGGTGAAGTTATCGATGAACCCGGCGTATGACGTAATCGTCGTTGGCGGCGGCAACGCGGCGTTTTGCGCGGCGCTCGCGGCGCGCGAAAACGGCGCTAGCGTGATCGTGCTCGAATGCGCGCCCGAGGCCGAACGCGGCGGCAACAGCCGCTTCACGGCGGGCGCGATGCGCGTGGCCTACAACGGCGTTGACGACCTTGCGCGGCTGATGCCCGATCTGACGGACGAGGAAAAGGCCAACACCGATTTCGGCGTCTATGCCGAAGATCAATTCTACGACGATCTCTGCCGTGTCACGCAGTACCGCACCGATCCGCGGCTGGCCGAAACGCTGGTCGGACGCAGTTTCGAAACGATGCTCTGGATGCGCTCGAAAGGCGTCCGCTTCGCGCCGATTTACGGCCGCCAGGCGTTCAAGGTCGAAGGCAAATTCAAGTTCTGGGGCGGTTTGACCGTCGAGGCATGGGGCGGCGGACCGGGCTTGATCGACGCGCTGTACGGCGCCGCCGCGCGTGATGGAATCGACGTGGCGTACTCCAGCCGCGCGCTCAGGTTGGTGCATGACGACGCCGGCGTGCATGGCGTGGCCGTGCGGCGCGACGGACGCGCCGGGACGATCGCGGCGAAATGCGTGGTGCTCGCAACCGGCGGCTTCGAGGCCAACGCGGAGTGGCGGACGCGTTATCTTGGCCCCGGATGGGATCTCGTCAAGGTGCGCGGCTCGCGCTTCAACACCGGCGACGGACTCCGCATGGCGCTGGAGATTGGCGCGATGCCGCGCGGGAACTGGTCCGGATGCCACGCCGTGGGATGGGATCGGAACGCGCCCGAATTCGGCGACTTGAGCGTCGGCGACGGTTTTCAGAAGCATAGCTATCCGTTCGGAATCATGGTCAACGCGCGCGGGCGGCGGTTCGTTGACGAGGGCGCCGACTTCCGCAATTACACCTACGCCAAATACGGCCGCGCGATTCTCGAGCAGCCGGGCCAGTTCGCATGGCAGGTGTTCGACCGCAAGGTGGCGCATCTGCTGCGCGACGA
>DAHZDR010000310.1 GCA_027403435.1 Deltaproteobacteria bacterium | reverse complement strand
CACCGTTGCGCGTCTTCGACCGGATGGCCCGGGCGGTCCGCGGGAACCGAGCTCGTCCCGCACGCCGCTCACACCTGGTCATCATAGTTATCATACGCTGACATTCCGGTTCTTTCTCACGAAATCCCCTAAAACAAGGCTATGCATATCCAGTTTATCGGTTGCCGCGAACCGCCGCCAACACCCGCGCCATCCCGATATCGGCGCGGCTTTTCGATAGAAAGACGTCATGGCCTCCATGAAAAAACGTCCGCCCGCGCTTGCAGGGCCATTAGCCGGCGAACGATCCGGCGCTCATTTCGTAACCAATTGAAATTGCTCGATAAACGCCGACGACTGGGTTTCACGAAAGAAAAAGCCGTCAGGACTGTTTATAACCGTTGAGAATGTTTGTTAACCTGCCACTGCGCGACGCCGAGGACGCCGACCGCGCCGAATTCGCCGCGGCGATCGGCTTGCTCAAGACGCTCGCGGACTTCGTCGTGGGACAATCGACCGGCCAGGCAGGCAATTCCCGGAGCGAGGACGGCCGCTGATGGACGAGCGGATTTATTTCAATCCGTGGGACGAGGCGTTTCGCGCCAATCCCTATCCTTATTACGCGCCACTTTACCGCCGCCCGCCCCATCTGATGAATTTGTTCATCCCGATGGCGCTGGTGGCGCGCCATGCCGATTGCGCGGCGATTCTGCGCGACCACGAGCATTTTTCCAGCGTGCCGCCCTGGTCGCCGTTCCTTGAGCGGCGGTTGGCCGTCTTCGGCACGGCGCCACGCGTGGTTTTTTCCGACCCTCCCGTCCATACGCGGCTCAGAAAACTGGTCAGCAAGGCGTTCACTCCCCGCCGGATTCGCGATCTGGAGCCGCGAATCCGCGAAATCGCGGCGTCATTGATGGCAAAAGCGCGTAAAAGCGGCAAATTCGAGGTAATGGCGGACCTGGCGAATCCTCTGCCCGTGATGGTGATTTCGGAGATGTTGGGAATCGCGGCGCGCGACTACGAAAATTTCAAGCACTGGTCCGACGTCGTCGTCGAATCCGACATGATTCCGCCGGGCGTGCCGCTGCCGGATCGGGTGAAGGAATCGTTCGATGCGCTGCGCGGCTTTTTTATCGAAGAGATCGCGCGGCGCCGGCGCGAACCGGGCGACGATCTGGTGAGCGCGCTGGTCGGAGCGCGCGACGACGCCGACGCGCTGACCGAAGAGGAACTGATCGCGTTCGTAATCCTGCTGCTGCTGGCCGGCAATGAAACCACCACCAACCTGATCGGCAACGGGATGCTGGCGCTGGGACGGAATCCCGAACAACTCGAATTGCTGCGCGCGCGGCCGGAGCTGACGCCACGGGCGATCGAGGAAATGCTGCGCTATGATTGTCCGGTGCCATCGGCGGCGCGTTATCCCAAGCATGATGTCGTCGTCGATGGGGTCGAGATCAAGGTCAACACGCCGACCTTCATTATCCTCGCGGCGGCGAATCGCGACCCGGAAAAATTCGCAAATCCCGAAAAATTCGCGATCACGCGCGACCCCAACGAGCATCTGGCGTTCGGCGACGGAATCCACTTTTGCCTGGGTGCGGCGCTAGCGCGGATGGAAGGCGCGATCGCGATCGGCGCGGCGCTACAGACCTTTCCGCAGCTCAGGCTGGCGAATCCCGAAGCGCCGCCAACCTACAAAGGTTCGTATTTCCTGCGCGGCCTGAGTTCGCTCACAATGGCGATGGACTGAGCGCGCCGCGGTCCGGCCCAATGCGGCCTGACGGGGCGGCGCGCCGCAATCAGGATGAGCGACTCGACCGTCCCCGCACCAGCGAACGAATCGGCCCCGGCCGCGCGCCGATTGCCGGCATGGCTGCAACTGCCGCCGTTCACGCCGCGGCAATGGCGCGTCTTTGGCATCTCGACCACGGCTGGCTTTTTCGACGTTTACGACGGCGCTCTGCTTAGCCTAGCGCTCAAGCAGATTCAGCGCGGCCTCAATATCGCCGAGGGCCAGCTCGGCGCGATGCTCTCGATAATCCGGCTGGGCTACCTGCTGTCGTTAGTGATTTCACCGCTGGCGGACACCTTCGGACGGCGCCGCCTGCTGCTCTACACGATCGTCGGCTACACCATCTTCACCGCGGCGAGCGCGGTTGCGCCGCATCAGCGGGGTTTCGTCGCGACGCAATTCATGGCGCGCGGCTTCTCCGGCGCCGAAGCCACGGTTTCGCTGGTGATTCTGGCCGAGGAGGTCGATGCCGCCGTGCGCGGATGGGCGATCGGCCTGCAGGGCGCCTTGGCGCTCGGCGGCTACGGGCTGGCCGCGATTGTCTTTTCGCTGATCGCGGTGATTCCCTATGGATGGCGCGGGTTATATGCGCTTGCGCTGATGCCGCTCGCGCTGATCGCGCCGCTGCGCCGGATGCTGCCGGAGAGCCGCCGGTTCGAGGCCGAGGCGGCCGCGCGAGCGGAACGGCGGCGCATCTTCAAGCCAATCGTGGCGCTGGTGCGGGTGTCGCCGGGACGGGTCGCGATGGTGGTCGCGGGCGCGTTTTTGAATGCGATGGGCTGGAGTCCGGCGAGCCTGTTTTTCCCCAAATATCTGCAAGACGCCCATCACTGGAGCCCCGGCCAGGTCTCGAGCCTGATCGTGTTTGGCGGCGCGGTCGGCGTTCTGGGCAGCGTGGTCGCGGGACGGCTCAGCGACCGCTTCGGCCGGCGCACGATGGGCGCCCTGTTCCTGCTAATCGGGCCCCTGCTCGCAATCTGGATGTACGCAACGCGCGACAACAGCGTAATCGGCATCTGGGTGGCGCGGCTGTTTCTCGACACCGCCGGCGCGACCATCATAACGACCTACAGCGCCGAACTATTCCCGACCTCGCATCGCGCGGCCGCCGCCAGCGCGTCCACGGTCGCGGGCACGACCGGCGCCGCGCTCGGACTCTATCTCGAAGGCCTGCTTTACGCCGCGACCGGGTCGCACTGGCGCGCAATTCAGATGCTGATGGGCTTTTCGATCGCGGGCGCGGTGGTGATGTACTTAACCTTTCCCGAGACCGCGGGCCGCGAGCTTGAAGAAATCGCTCTGGAAGGCGACGGCGCTGCGCCGCGGGCGGCGATCAGTTAGATTGGCCGGCGTGAAAGCGGAGCGATGCGGTTTATGGCGCGGCCGGACGCTGGTTGCCGCGCTGGCGATTTTTCTCTTGCTGACGGCGACGGTGATGGAAGCCTGCGCGCAGGGACCGCGCGTCGAGATCGTCGCGCCCAACGGCGCCGCCCGCGCGACGGTCAGCGTCGAGATCGCCGACACGCAAGCGGCGCGCGAACTCGGCCTGATGTACCGCCGGCATCTGGACGAACACGCCGGCATGATTTTCGTCTTTGCCGCGCCCAGCCATCAGCGGTTCTGGATGAAGAACACGGTGATTCCACTCGACATGATTTTCGCCGGCGCGAACGGGCGGATTATCGGGATCGTGCGCGAGGCCAAGCCGTTTACCGAGAGTATCGATGCGGTCGAGGGCGACTCGCAATACGTGCTGGAAGTGAACGGCGGCTTTTGCGCGCGTTATGACGTGAAGCCGGGCGACAAATTGCGCTTTATCGGCTTTAGGCCACGCTCCCAGGACTAAGACTCGTCGAGCGGCTCGGCGGCCGAATCGAACCGGGCATGCCAGAGGAACGTGCCGATCACGCCGAGCAGATAGAGCAAACCGAAGACGATCGCGGAGATCCAAAAACCGAGCGTCACGGCGCCGCCCTGAGACTGCTGCAAGCCGACCGCGACGTGATAAAACTCCAGGCGCATCGCGGTGAAAATAATCAGCGCGGCCAGCGCGTAGACGCGGCTGTTGTGATAAATGCCGAAAGCCAGCGCGATGAACAACGCCGGGGTGGCGTAGGCCACCGCCTGGCCGGCGGCGGGACCACCGGCGACGACGATCGCGGTGCCGAAACCGCTGACGCCGGCGGCGGCCCATCCGCAGGCGACGAAAATTCTGATCAGTGTCTCGTTCATGCTCCTCAATTCCCGATAAACTCCGCGAAGCGGGCCGCGCCAGCCGCGTCCGGGACGGGTTTCGCCGATGCGCGCCCAATTGATATATTTTCCGGTTGCGTCGTATTTTGACGCGATCAACGGTCCGCTGGATAGACGGTTTAATAATGGGCGCAAAAGAAAATATCGAACGAATCCAGGAACTGACGCGCCTGGCCGAGAGCGGCGGCGGCCCCGAGCGGCTCAAACGCCAGCGCGAGGGCGGGCGTATGACAGCGCGCGAACGGATCGACTGTCTGCTCGATCCCGGCTCGTTCGTGGAACTCGACAAGTTCAAAACCCATCGCTGCGACGACTTCGGGATGGGCGAACGGAAGATTCCGGGCGACGGCGTGGTGACCGGCTACGGCGCGATCGACGGCCGGCAGGTGTGCGTTTTCTCACAGGATTTTACCGTCTTCGGCGGCAGCCTGTCCGGCGCATTCGCGGAAAAAGTGTGCAAAGTGATGGACCTGGCGACGAAATCGGGATGCCCGGTGATCGGGATCAACGATTCCGGCGGCGCGCGGATTCAGGAGGGCGTGGTTTCGCTCGCCGGCTACGCCGATATTTTCCTGCGCAACGTGCTTTCCTCGGGCGTGGTGCCGCAGATTTCCGCAATCATGGGGCCATGCGCGGGCGGCGCGGTCTATTCGCCGGCGATAACCGATTTTATCGTGATGGTGCGCGACACCTCCTACATGTTCATTACCGGTCCCGACGTGATCAAGGCGACCACGCATGAAGAAGTGACGATGCAGGCGCTGGGCGGCGCCGACACCCATTCGACGAAGTCCGGCGTGTGCCATCTGGAGGCGGCCGACGACGAAGGCGCGCTGCTGACGATTCGCGAGCTGCTCTCCTACATGCCGTCGAATAACGCGGAAGATCCGCCGTTCCGCGCGAGCGGCGACGATCCGGGCCGGCGCGACGACGCGCTCGACGCGATCGTGCCGGAAAATCCCAACAAGCCCTACGACATGCGCGACGTGCTTACGCGGGTGGTCGATGAGGGCCATTTCTTCGAGATTCAGCCGGACTGGGCGCAAAACATGCTGATCGGCTTCGCGCGGCTGGGCGGCTACCCGGTCGGCGTGGTGGCGAATCAGCCGGGCTATCTGGCGGGCTGTCTGGATATCGACGCGTCGGTCAAGGGCGCGCGGTTCGTGCGCTTTTGCGACTGCTTCAATATTCCACTGGTGACGTTCGTGGACGTGCCGGGCTTTTTGCCGGGCACGGCGCAGGAGTTCGGCGGCATTATCCGGCATGGGGCGAAGTTGCTTTACGCGTACTGCGAAGCGACCGTGCCGAAAGTGACGGTGATCACGCGCAAGGCCTACGGCGGCGCTTACGACGTGATGTCGTCGAAGCATATTCGGGGCGATTTCAATTTCGCATGGCCGACCTCGGAAATCGCGGTGATGGGTTCGGAGGGCGCGGTCAATATCATCTTCCGCGGGCAAATCGAGAAGGCCGCCGATCCCGTCGCGGAAAAGGCGCGGCTGGTCGAGGAATATCGGCAAACCTTCGCCAATCCGTTCAAGGCGGCCGAACTAGGCTATATCGATGAAGTGATCATGCCGCGCGACACCCGGCCGCGGCTGATCGCGGCGCTCAAGGCGCTGGCGAACAAACGCGAAAAGAATCCGCCGCGCAAGCACGGCAATATACCGCTGTAAGGCGGCGCGACCGCTGGACAAATTCGGAGAGTCAGGCCAGAGCTGATGTTCAAGAGAATATTGATTGCGAACCGCGGCGAGATTGCGGTGCGCGTGATCCGCGCCTGCCGCGACCTGGGCGTCGAGTCGGTCGCGGTGTTTTCCGAAGCGGATCGGACGGCGCTGCATGTGCGCGAGGCGGATTACGCGGTCGCGGTGGGCCCGGCGCCGGCGCGCGAAAGCTATCTGAATATCGAACGGATTCTGGACGCGGCGCGCGCGACCGGCGCCGAAGCGATCCATCCGGGCTACGGCTTTTTCTCCGAAAACGCGGGGTTTGCGCGGGCGATCGCGGCGGCGGGACTGACGTTTATCGGCCCGCCGCCCGAAGCGATCGAGAAAATGGGCGACAAGGTCGAGGCGCGCAAGCTGATGGCTGCCGCCGGCGTGCCGGTTACGCCCGGCTCGCCCGACACGCTCGAAACCGCTGAGCAAGTCCGCGCGATCGCGAAGAAAATCGGCTTTCCGATCATGCTCAAGGCGGCCGCTGGCGGCGGCGGCAAAGGGATGCGGCTGGTCGAGCACGACAAGGACCTTGGCGCGGCGGTGCGAACGGTCGCGAGCGAGGCGAAATCGTCCTTTGGCGACGGCCGCTTTTACGTCGAGAAGTACCTGAATCGGCCGCGCCATATCGAAGTGCAGGTGTTCGCCGATCAGCACGGCGAAACGGTACATCTGTTCGAGCGCGAATGTTCGATCCAGCGCCGCCATCAGAAGGTGGTCGAGGAGTCGCCGTCGCCGTTTATCACGGCCGCGATGCGGCGGGAGATGGGCGAGGTCGCGGTGCGGGCGGCGCGCGCGGTCGGCTACGTGGGCGCGGGAACGATCGAATTTCTGGCCGACGCCGATCGGAATTTCTACTTCCTCGAAATGAACACGCGCATCCAGGTGGAGCATCCGGTGACCGAACTGGTCACCGGGATCGATCTGGTCAAGGCGCAGATCGAAGTGGCGACGGGGATGCCGCTGGCGTTTCGGCAGAGCGATCTGGCGCAGCGCGGATGGGCGCTGGAGTGCAGGATTTACGCGGAGGATCCGGCGGCTGGCTTCGCGCCGGCGCCGGGGCGAATCGAGACCCTGCGCCTGCCGGACGGACCGGGCGTGCGCGTGGACGCCGGGGTTTACCAAGGCGCGGAAGTGTCGCTTTACTACGATCCGATGATCGCGAAGCTGGCGACCTGGGGCCGCGACCGCAACGAGGCGATCGGGCGGATGAGGCGGGCGCTGGGCGAATTCGTGGTCGCCGGAACCTTGACCACGAACCTTGAATTCCACCGCTGGATCGTCGAGCATCCGCGTTTTATCGCGGGCGATTTCGACACCAACTTCATCAACCAGGAATACCGGCCCGAGGCCGTCGCGCAAGGCGGCGACGAGGCGCATCTGGCGGCGGTCCTGACGGCGGCGGTAATGGCGTATCGCAACGGCCAAAATGGCGCCGCCGCGGCGGCACAGGCGCCGGCGGCGACCGCGCCATCCGCTGCGGTCACGCCATGGAAAATGCTTGGCCGGCTGGACCTGCTCAGGCGCTAGAACAGGCAAAGAGAGAACGACACGATGCCGATGCGATTCGTGGCGACGGTGGGCGACGCCGAACATCAGGTGGAAGTCGAGGAGCTGACGGCGCATACGCTGCGCGTGGGCGTGGGCGGGCGCAATTTCGAAGTTGACGCGCGGCAGGTTGGGCCGTCGTCATTTTCGATTTTGCTGGAGCGGCGGTCGTTCGATTTCGACGTTGCCCGCGACGGTGAAGACCTGGTGATCGCGTCGCGCCGCGGCGCGACGCGCGTCGCGCTGGTGGACGCCGAGCGCCGTTCGCGCCATCACGGCGCCGGCGCGCGCGCGCATGCCGGCGGGCGGGCCGAGCTTAAAGCGATGATGCCGGGCCGGGTGGTCAATGTTCTGGTCGCGGTCGGCGACGACGTTGCGCAGCATCAGGGCCTGGTGGTGGTCGAGGCGATGAAGATGGAGAACGAGCTGAAAGCGCCGAAAGCCGGTAAAATCGCGGAAATCAGGGTGAAGCCGGGCCAGACCGTCGAAAAGGGCGAGCTGCTGGTCGTGGTTGAATAAGCGTCGAGGCGAGGATCATGCCGGAACAAGAACGCACGCTGGCTGACGCGCGGAAGAATTGGGAAGAGCGGCGCGTGGCCCCGGCGCTCAAGCGCGGCGGCGAGCGGCGCGAGCGTTTCGTCACCAGTTCGGGAGTCGAGATCAAGCGCGAGTACGATCCCGAGGACCTCAACGGCGGCGAATTTCTGAACGATCTGGGATTTCCCGGAGAGTATCCGTTCACGCGCGGCGTGCAGCC
>DAHZDR010000308.1 GCA_027403435.1 Deltaproteobacteria bacterium | reverse complement strand
GTCAACCAGTTTTTAACGTCGATAAAGCTGAGGATGCGACTGACCAGAACGAAGCGATTGAGCGTGCCGTCGGTCGCTTCGATTCCGAGCTTGCCGCGCATCGAGGCAAAGAAATCAACGTCGGCGTCGGCCCACAAATCGACATTGGTTTCGAGCGTGCCGACGATCGGCGGCTTGCGATTTCCCGTCAGCATGAAAACCCGCGCCGCGTCCATCGCGGCCGCGCGGCCGGTTATATGAATCCAGTTGTCGGAAGTGGTTAAGCCGGAAATTGCGAGCCGCGCGCGCCCGCCCAGCGCCCGCGTCGTGAAATTGTAAACGCGCCAGTGGCCGCCGCCTCTTTCGAAGTCCGTGGCCATGCCGGTCATGTCAAGTTTGCCGAAGTTCGCGCGCGCCGCTTGCAGATGGCCGAAGATGGGAATCGGGAAAACCGTGACTTTGGTCTTCGGCGACCAGGGCATCCGGATGAACTTAAGGACTTCGAAATCGATTGCGGCCGCGCGCGCTTCGATTTGCATGCGAGGCTGCGCGAGGTTCGCGATCTTCATGGTCAAATCGAGCGGCTGGTCTTCGAGCGTCGCGCCTGGCACGCGCAGTTCGAGGCCGGTTCCGTCGAGCGCGAGCGTCGCCGCGCCGACCACCACCGGCGACCGCACAAAACCGAAGACCAGCTCGCCGGGCCCCATCGTCAGTTTGCCCGTCACCACCGGCGCCGCGTTCTTTGACGCGCCGCTGTTGGCGACGAGACGTCCGCTGATCGGACCGCGGACATTCAACTGCTTTTCGTCAACGAACAACGGCAACCAGCGCTCGGCGCGCAACCCATGCGCCTCAATCACGAAATCGCGCAGGCGCGGAAACGGCGCGGCCGGCTCGATCGTTCCGGTCAGCGTCACGTTGCCGCTGGCCGCGACCGTCCGCGACGCGATCAACCGGTCGAGGCGCACGACGCCTGGCCGCAGGATAATCGCGCCGCCGCTGAGCGCGATTTCGAAAGGCGCGCCGCGCACCTTGAATTGCATCCACTTGGGCGCCACGGTGAACGAATAATCGGCGGGGAGGCCCAACTTGCCCGCGACAATCCTGCCGGCGGCGCGGCCCGCGACGCTCGCGGTTCCGGCCGCTCCCCGCAACCGCCGCGCCAGTGATGGCGGCGCGGCGGCCAGCAACGGCGTGGCCAGCGCATAAGCTTCGCCCGCGTCGATCTTTCCGCGCCCCTTGATCCGGTATGAGATTGCGCGCGGCGCGTCGCGAAAGTTGGCCTCGGCGACTAGATCGCGCATGCTCGACCGGCCCAAGGTTCCGGAGCCTTGGTTGAGCGTGAGCCGGCCGTGCGCGTAGGTCAAATCGGCCGCGACGCGGCCGATCGGCGGCAGACGCGAACCGGCGGGAGGGTCGAATCCTCCGCCGCTCAGCCGCGCCTTAAGCTGAAGATTGTCGCGCAACGTGAGCGCCGTCCAATTCCGCAGCGGCTCCGCGGACGCGAGCGAGGCGGCCGCGAGCTGGATTTGTCCCGACCCGGCGCGCGCCAGGGCGTCGCCGAGCCATGGCGGCGTCGCGCGCAACTTGCGGATCGCCGCGGCCGCGTCCGCAATCGCGAAATTGCCGTCGACCAGATTGAGTTTCAGCGTTCGATCGGCGTCGTAAGGCGCGCCAATCTCCATGCCGCCCGCGACCACGCTTATCTGGCCGCGGGTGATTGCGACTTCGCTCAATGCGATGCGCGCGGCCGTGGCGTTGTATTTCGCGCGCAGGGCGCAGTCTCCCAGCGCGATCGGCGACCTGAGCGGATTGCCCGAAACCGCCAGCTTCGTGAAATCCGTATTCGCCGTTCCGCTGACCTCGCCATTGCGCAGCATTGCGAAATGAATCTCGCCCGCGGCCGCGCCCGCGGCCTTCAGTCCGTCAGGGCCATCGAAGCCGCTCAGGTTGAGTCCGCTAAACCGCGCCTGTCCGCCCGAGATGATATCGCCATTCCGGCCAGGTTTGCCGCCGAGGCGAATTCCTCCCGACATCTCAAGTCCGCTCAGCGGCGCATGCGTCCAATGCGCATCAAAATTGATGAGCCACGGCCACTGCCCGGAGCTGCGATGCTCCTTGTAGGCGACGATGTTGAAACGATCGATCAGCGGCGCCAGATCGATGTCATGCAATTCGGCGTCATGCAGCTCGACGCGATAGGTTACGTCCTCGATCGCGTCAAGCGTAGCAAGCAGATTGTCGGCCGCGTCGATATCCGGCTTCGGCAGCCCATGCGGAGTGACGCCGGCGGCGCTGGCCGGCATGCGCATTACCGGCCGGTCGAGCTCCAGTGAATGCAGCGGCAGGCCGTTGCCGACCAGGATCGCATGATAATTCACGACGGCGAGCAGATCGTCGAGCGTCGCCACCTGATGGCCGTGAAAGAAGACCGTCGGCTGTTCGAGCAGGATGCCGAGATGTCCGCGGAAACTTAACCGGGTGCGGGCGGGTCGGATATCGAGGCCGGTTCCGGCATTGATGCGCGCCAGCACCAGACCGACCAGCCGAGTCTGGTTGCGCAAGGCAACCTCAACGGCGACCCCCGCCAGAATCACCAGGACCAGTACGCCCGCCAGCAGTACGCGCAGAAACCTCATCAAATCCAACGCGGTTTGAATTTTCCGCCGCGCCGACAAGGATTACAAATGGCCTGGAGGGGCGCGTCAGCCGGCGCCGGCGGCTCTGGATTCGGCCGCGTCCGACCACGCGGCGCGATGCTTGCCGCGCAGGCCGGTCTTGAGAATCCGGTTGCGCATTCTGACCGAGCGCGGCGTGAGTTCGACCAACTCTTCCTCGTCAATCCACTCGAGCGCCGTATCCAGCGTCATTTCTCGCGGCGGAGTCAGCCGAATCGCCTCGTCGTGGCCGGACGCGCGGACATTGGTAAGCTTTTTCTCCCGGCAGACGTTCACCGGCAGATTCGTCTCGCGCGAGTATTCGCCGAGAACCATGCCCTCATAAACCGGATCGCCGGCGGCGATAAAAAAGCGGCCCCGTTCCTGAAGATGGAATATGGCGTAGCCCGTCGCGAGGCCTTCGCGATCCGAAATCATCGCGCCGTTCTGACGCGAGCGAATCATGCCGCACCACGGTCCGTAGCCGTTGAAAATCGTATGCATCACGCCCAGGCCGCGGGTGTCGGCCAGGAAACGTCCGCGAAATCCGATCAGCCCGCGCGCCGGCACGTCGTATTCAAGCCGCACCCGGCCGCTCGCGTGCGTTTCCATCGAACGCATCCGGCCCTTGCGCGCCGAGAGCAGTTGCGTGACCGTGCCAATATGGTCCTCCGGGATATCGCAGACGACGAACTCCATGGGCTCGAGCACGGCGCCGTTTTCCTCGCGCGTCAGCACGGTCGGCTTCGAGACCTGTAGTTCGTAGCCCTCGCGCCGCATCGTCTCCAGGATCACCGCGAGCGCCAACTCGCCGCGCCCCATCACGCGCCACGCCTCGGCGCTGGTCTGCTCGACGCGCACGCTCACGTTACGCCGCGATTCGAAAAGAATCCGTTCGCCGAGCTTGCGCGAAGTCACGAATTCGCCTTCGCGGCCGGCCCATGGCGCATTGTTGACCGAAAAGGTCATCGCCACGGTCGGCTCGTCCACGCGGATTCCCGGCAGCGGCCGCGGCTCCTCGAAATCCGCGATAGTGTCGCCAATCTCAATATTGTCGCTGCCCGCGGCCATCACGATATCGCCGGCGCGCGCCTCGGTCCGTTCCACCCGCTTCAGCCCTTGCCATCCGTAGAGCCGCGCGATCTTGCAT
>DAHZDR010000307.1 GCA_027403435.1 Deltaproteobacteria bacterium | reverse complement strand
AAAGCCGGTCACCTGGTCGAGGTAGCCCTGCGGATCCGCTTCGAGGTCGTCATTCAGCGCGACCAGCACGCGCTCGGCGCCGAATATCTCGCGCCAGGCGCTGACGTGCCCGGCATAACGACTGATGCTGAACATATTGCCGGGGCCATCCCATTGGCGATGCTGGTCCATCGCCTGCTCGAACGAAACGTTTCCCAGAAAGCCCTCACGGCGCAATTGGCGGTAATGCGAATGCAGACGGCGCGTCGGATCGCGCAGCGTGCAGATAATCTTGCAATCGGGAATTTGCCGCTTAATCCGATCGCGGGCGAGCGGCGAGTCGAAATAGGTGGTGGCGATCTCGCCGACCGGCAAATCGGGCGGGCAATCGCGGAAATGCGCCGCGTACCATTCAATCCCCAGATCGAAATACCACGAGAAAAACTGCGTCTCCTTGACCCCGGCGGGCAGGCCGACATGGCCAATCAGCACGCGATCAAGCCAAGTGGTCGCGGTGCGCGGCGCGCCAACGGCGATAAAATCTGGCAGGCGGAAATTGGCGTTACCGCTCATCGGGAAATCGCTCCATGCTCCGGCGCGTGGCCGCGCGCCGCGATACGTGCGCACCTAATCTAAAGCTTCCGCCCATCGGCCGCCAGTCCGCGCGGTTCAGCGCTGATCGCCGAGGGCGGCGGCATAGGCCGCGAGATGGCGCTCGGCGACGGCGCGCCAACTGAATCGATCGCGCGCCATCGCATACCCGCGCCGTCCCATCGCGTCGCGCGCGGCGGCGTCGGAGAGCAGCGCGCGGATCGCGGCCGCCCATGCGTCAGGCTCGTTGCGCTCGACCAGCAGCCCGTTGTCGCCGTGATGGACGATTTCGAGCGCGCCGCCGGCGGCGCTGGCGATCACCGGCCGCCGACAGGCCATCGATTCCAGGAACACCAGGCCCAAGCCCTCGGGCATCCGGCTCGGCATCGCGAAAAATCTGGCGCCTTTGTAGAGCGACCACAGTTCGGCGCGCGGGCGGGCGCCGAGGATCGCGACGCGATCGGCCAAGCCGCGCGCGGCGGCGAGCGCCGCCAATTTTTCGCGATCGGGACCGTCGCCGGCGATCAGCAAATCGGTCGAGGGAAATTCCGGCGCCGCGAGCGCGAACGCCTCGACCAGCAGGTCGAGCGCCTTCTGGCGCAAATCGAGCCGCGCGGCGCTCAGAATATAGGGACGCTCGCGCGGATACGGTTGCGCCGCCTCCGCGGCGGCCAGATCGACGCCGCCCAGCACGATATGGGCGCGGCGGGCGCGGCGCGAAAAGCGCGCGAAGTAGTCGCGCGTCGCGGCGGAGAGCGCGGTCAGCGCCGCCGCGTGTTTGAGCGAACGCAGCGCGCGGCGGCCGAGCTTGCCCTCGCCCCACGAATCGTACAGCGATTGCACCAGCGGAACCCCGGCGCGGCGCGCGGCGTCGGCGACGGTCATGAACTTGTCCCAGGTCCACAGATGCGAGTTCACCAGATCGGGGCGGAACACCTGGATACGCTCGATCAACCCGGCCGCCACCGGCTGGCGCCAAAGGCGTTCGGGATGGCGCGGCGACGGCGCCTTGCGGCCCGGAATTTCCGCATAGACGATTTCGGCGCGCGCGGCGGGCGCGCGTTCAAGGCCGGGCGTGACGTGCGGCGTGGAGAAAATCTCCACCTGATGGCCCATCGCGA